>NZ_JAPZQM010000127.1:0-24313 GCF_027530565.1 Microcystis sp. LE19-10.1B
TTGGAGTGATTGGGGGGAAAATTTAGGGATTTTTTCCCTGAAAATTAGGTAATTGACCACCTGAAAATGGGTAAAACCCCACACCCCACACCCCACACCCCACACCCTGCCCCCACGAAAAACTTTTTCAGCAGCCCCTAATTATCATCAAAAAAGCTTGACTTATGGTTATAATTGTGCTAATTCAAAAATGAAACGCATCAGCGGCGGACTTCGGGATTTGTATCATTAGAAGATTATTAAACCTCTAGGTTTAATCACTTAAATTAGCAGTTTCTAGCCATTTTTTACCCATTTCAATGGGAATACCGAGGGGAGGACAGAGGACTTTAATTAATTCAATTCCTCCCGTGATTAAAATGCTTCTTAAGCGAGAATTTTTCTTGATTTCTGCGTCAACTTGTGCGACATGCGACAAAAGTTTGTTTTTCAATTTCGGTATTAGTGGGATAAGTTTGGGTGAGTTGGCTGATAAGTTGTTGGATTTCTTGGGCGGCTTCAGCTAAATTTTGGGGTGTGGCGTAATTATGAATAATGCCATCACCCTGTTCAATAATCTGGACGTTTTGGGGTTGAACAATGTTGTATTTAGAGCCTTGAGTATTTTCTGACATAGGTGTTTCTGAAGTTAAGTTATCTATTAAGACTATAGCATCCATAATAGAGAATTGAACAGCGAGATCATTTTCTGCTTCTAAGGCCTGACATAGGAGAGGAATTATTGATTCATCACCCATTTTTCCGAGACATTGAGCGGCTTTTATTCGCATTTGAGCATCGGAATGTTTTAGCCTTTTGGAAAAGGCTTCAATAACTAGCTGTAAATAGTCAGGCTTGAGTGCCATTTTAGGTTAAGGCATAACGAGAACCAATTTTACCGATTGCATCGGTGGCACTGAAACGAACGCTATCTTCTTCATCGGATAAGGCATTGATTAAAGCGGGAATAGCTTCTTCTAGTCCAATTTCACCTAAAGCCTCGGCTGCGTTCCTACGAACATCTTTATTAGAGTCTTCTAAAGCCTTGAGTAACTCTGCAATCGCTGCTTCCGAGCCAATTTTACCCAAAGCCTCGGCTGCGTACATACGAACATACTCATCAGAGTCTTCTAAAGCCTTGAGTAACCCCGGAATGGCTATTTCTGAGCCAATCTTACCCAAAGCCTCGGCTGCTTTGATACGAACATTCCAATGAGAGTCTTCTAAAGCCTTGAGTAACCCCGCAATCGCTGTTTCTGAACCAATCTTACCCAAAGCCTCGGCTGCGTACCCACAAACCTCAAAATAAGAGTCTTCTAAAGCCTTGAGTAACCCCGCAATGGCTATTTCTGAGCCAATATTACCCAAAGCCTCGGCTGCTTTCATACGAACAAACCCATCAGAGTCTTCTAAAGCCTTGAGTAACCCCGGAATGGCTGTTTCCGAGCCAATTCTCCCCAAAGATTCAGCCGCTTTAGCGCGAATTTCGGGGTGGTTATCATCTAGTTTTTTAGAGAGGGAATTAACGGCGATTTTGGTATATTCATTAATTTTAATCATATTGTTTTCTATTTGGTGATTAGTTGTTAAAAAAATTGATTTTATTTATCAATTTTTGCCCTGAGAAATTCTTCTAATTTCTTCATGTCTTCCGGACTAGGAGTCAGGGTAAATCGAGTTACACCTGGTTCAGTTCGCATTCTATCCATATAAATTCTTAAGGCTTCATCATCTTCTCGATGGGAGAGGACATATTTTCTTAATTCGGGGCGAGACATTTGGCAAAAATCAGGTTGATGATTCATCTTCAAACTCCACATTTCCTTTAGTTAATATGATAAAGCTAAGAGTTTCACCTGCTAGTATATAAATTTACTTGCGTTTTTCATCATAGCGAAATAGATGAATATCGGTGTAGAAATTAGACAGGGTTTAACACATTCTAAGGCAAGTAAGCATCTGTTCGGGGGTGGGTATCATTATTGATGGATTTTTCCTCCAATTTACCAGTTTATCCCTGTGAGAAGTATAGCATCCTACAGTCCTTGAGATTGAGTAGATGATGAGGACGAGGTTTTTGTAGTAGAATTAGGAATATTTTGACTATCCTCTCCAAAACTGGCTATCTCTGAAAAAGTAATAGGTGTATATCTGACGATTCAGCAAGAACCTATTGGTTTAGCAGTTACCAACCGAGTTGTTTTTTAGCATCTTCCCAAGTAATTCTTTGTCCTGATTGATCCTGTTGAATTGCTTCAGATAGGATTTCGGCAAACTCTTTGTCTTGTAAAATATCAAGAGTTTCCAACCAAGATTCAATTTGAGCGTAATTCAGGGCAACCATAATGGGTTGACCTTCTTTGGTAATAATAATAGGTTCGTCAGTCATTTGCTCAGACCATTCAACCAGCTTTTGTCCTGTTTCAGTAATGTTTAGATATTTAGTCATGTCAGCAATTAAAAGTTATCAACTAATGATTATAGCAGTTATCGTTCAAATGAGTTACAGAGAACAAATTGGGTATAGTCAGGAATATCACCTTTAGCCTTTATCTTTTAAAACAATCATTCTGGGATTTAGTTAAATATTTTGACTATCCTCTGCAAGTTTAGTTTCTACTGCTTCAATCATAGCTGCAAATTCCGATTGGCCGTGTAAGTTGATATCGAGATTATTCATATCTTTAAGAATGTTAGTTAGATTATCAATATTGCTCCTGATTTCATTATATAAGTTTAATGTCGCCATGATACTATTAGTTTTAGCTAAATCAATTTGTTTGTATTTTGCTTGTAGTTTTGCTTTTTCGTCTTCCCAATATTTCAGGTAGTCTATGCGCTCGAAGTCATTATAAATTCTGGCATCTGGTAAAATAATCGGGAATATTCTTTGATAAAAGTCACCATTTCTGGCAATTTCTACTAATTCAAACATACAGTTTTCTGATTTTAAGTATCTATCGCTGATGACGACGACGACACATTTCCCCTGTCCAATTTGCTGCATAAAGTTTTTGATGGAGTCTTTATAGCTGGTGTGGGTTTTATCCCGAATAATCTCAATTCCTTTAGCGGCAAAAGCTTGGACGAGTTGATTAGCCATTTCGTTGCTGTCTTCTTGCCAGTTGTAGGAGATGTAAACTTGTTGATTCATGGGTTGGGAGAGGGGGTGATAGTATTTAAGTTTGTTTTGAATTGTGTCTAGTGCTTCTCTAGCTTGAGAGAGAGTATCGCCATTATTTAATGTGACAAAATCAGGATTTTTCATGCATTTGATAAGTTCAGTCATCGCTGTTTCTGAGCTAATTTTACCCAAAGCCTCGGCTGCCTGCGAACGAACATACTTATTAGAGTCTTTTAAAGCCTTGAGTAACCCCGGAATGGCTGTTTCTGAACCAATCTTACCCAAAGCCGCGGCTGCCTCCCTACGAACATCGCTATTAGAGTCTTCTAAAGCCTTGAGTAACCCCGCAATGGCTGTTTCTGAACCAATCTTACCCAAAGCCTCGACTGCCTTCCAACGAACAGAAAAATAAGAGTCTTTTAAAGCCTTGAGTAACCCCGCAATGGCTGTTTCTGAACCAATTTTACCCAAAGCCTCAGCTGCCTTCTTACGAACATCCTTATTAGAGTCTTCTAAAGCCTTGAGTAATCCCAGAATCGCTGTTTCTGAGCCAATCTTACCCAAAGCCTCGGCTGCGTTCCTACGAACATACTGATTAGAGTGTTCTAAAGCCTTGAGTAACCCCGGAATGGCTGTTTCTGAGCCAATCTTACCCAAAGCGAAGGCTGCTTTCCAACCAAGAAACCTATCAGAGTCTTCTAAAGCCTTGAGTAACCCCGGAATAGCTGTTTCCGAGCCAATCTTACCCAAAGCGAAGGCTGCGTTCCTACGAACATACCTATCAGAGTCTTCTAAAGCCTTGAGTAACCCCGGAATAGCTGTTTCCGAGCCAATATTACCCAAAGCGAAGGCTGCTTTCCAACGAACATCCCAATGAGAGTGTTCTATCGCATTGTGGACCCCCGCACTGGCTGTTTCCGAGCCAGTGTTCCCCAAAGCGATGGCTGCTTTCCTACGAAGATCCGAATGAGAGTCTTCTTAAGCCTTGAGTAACCCCGCAATGGCTGTTTCAGAGCCAATCTTACCCAAAGCGAAGGCTGCGTTCCCACGAACATCTTTATTAGAGTCTTCTAAAGCCTTGAGTAACTCCGGAATGGCTGTTTCTGTGCCAATATTACCGAAAGCGAAGGCTGCGTTCCAACGAACATCCCAATCAGAGTCTTTTAAAGCTTGACTTAACTCATTAACAACTTCATTAGACTTTGTTAATCCCAATAACTCCACCTTAAACCCTTTCGGTACATCCAACCCAAGCACTAACCCCACTGTCTGCTTTTGAAACTTAAAGTTGACTTCTCCTGCTAACCTCGCTCCTAATTTTAAATCAATCTCTAACCCTAATTTAACCACCCGTTTTGCTTGGGTTTCATTATCCAATAACCCCAGCAGCAACGCCATAGGTTCCGTCCATTTGAGATAATTCAAATAGTCCCACTGTAACTGCTCATCCCTGAGATGGGGTAACTTTTTCTTTAATTCCTCAGCCGTGTAATACTCTTGAATCAGTTGATGGCGAAAAGCAATTTTATCATTACCTTCTAGGTGAATTAGATGATATTTCAATAAATCTTCTAGCCATTTCAATGCAGTATTATCAGGATAAGAAATTTTGCCCTGTAAAAACTTTATTAATATCTCCTCTGCTTGATTCTTAGAAATAGATAACTTTATCTCCGTTGGGTTTTCACCAGTTGTCATTGTCCACGCCAAATGTTGCAGTAGTCGATTTTGCCAGAGATGCAAATCCTCTGAAATTTTAACTCCTTTGCGTATGTCAATTTCTTTTGTAAAATCTCGGAAAACTAAGCCCAAATTAGCAGGAATTTTGTTCTGATTATTATCAAAAACTGAACAAAGCATCCACAAAAGTAGGGGAGTCTGGCCAAATTCCTTGAGACGATTTCCCAACTGTTTAAGCATTTCTTCGCCTTTTTCAGGCAAATAGGCCTTGACAAAATCTTCCATCTGTCGTCCAGTCAGGGGGAGCATTTCCAGCTTTTTTTCAATATCTAAGTCGTCGCTGCCTAAATCCCTTGTGGTGAAAATCATCGAAATTTCTGCATACTGCTGGCGAAAGTTTTTTAAATTCTGTCGCGCAGCTTCCGAGGGCAACTCATTGATACCATCAAATAATAATAATGGTCTAAAATTCTGATTTTCTAACAGCCAACTTTCTAGGGTATTACTATCAATAATTAATTTATGGCGTTTCAGGAATTGTAAAATTAAATCAAGAATTGAGGTTTCATACAAGCGTAATTCGATGAGAATGGGAATTTGAATGATTTTAGCTTGATTTTGTTGATTTGGGCGCAAGCTTTGGGCCCCTACAGATTCTTCTAATAATAATCTGGCTAAAGCGGTCGATTTTCCTGAACCGGGACGACCTTTTAAAAGAACGTGATTAGTTGCATACTTGCGTAAACCATCTAAAACCGTGAATCTTTCGTTTTTTTCTGGTCTTTCTGGTCTTTCTTGTGGGTTTTGTGGTTCTTTTTCAATCGTCTGTACCCACAAATCCTTTAGCAAAGGTTCAGTTTTCGCTGGGCGTGTTTTTCCCTCTACGTCCGTGAGGGTGTAAAATGTCTCCCACTGGGCGTACTTTTCCGAGTCCGAGATTGATTTGAGATAGGGAGTCCAGTCAATCATTGATGCTGTCAAGTATTTAAATTACCTGTTGAGACGAGGAAAAAGGCAACCCCCCAACCCCTAGCAGGGGTAGGGTTGATTCATGAATCAACCCTACTATGAATCAACCCTACCTTGCTTATTTTTAATTGTAGGCTAAGAAGATTTGGTCATGACTTACAAGATAGAATCGGAGTTTCTGCATCCCTCTCTCCTGTCAGACCGGGAAAACCCCATCCGAATATAAACACTCACGCTGCCGTCGTACCTTGTTCCAAGCACTTTAGCGTATATCTGGCACGAGTTTTAAGAATTGTTAATTGATCTGTTTTTGCCAACAACTCATCTAACTCAGCTACTTCATCAGCGCAGAGTAAAGATTCTGCATTTCTCGTCACTAAATCATCTAAACGGGTTTGCTCTGCGAGGGACAATTGACAACTTGCCAGCGCTTTTAATTCATCCACACTCAAACCAATCAAACAATCTTCATCGAGTCCTAATGAATTGGCAAATCGAGAATAGGTGTTCCAGTCTAATAAAACCCCAACTCGTTCCCCTTGCTCATTTGTTAAGTATTCTACCGGCTTGGACATATTAGAAACACTCACAATACAATATAATCCTATTTTAGTAATTAATTCCAGAAAATGCCATCGATCGCCGATAAGGTTATCCTATTTTTGTTTTCCTAATTGTTAGATTTTCTAAAAAGTTGAAAAAGTACGGGCGAAGCATTCGGATAGAAAATCTCTGGTTTCAGCGATAGGTTATTGTCCGAATGCTGGACGCAATTGCCGATAAGGTTATCTTATTTTTGTTTTCCTAATTGTTGGCTTTTCTAAAAAGTTGGTGCGTTACGGCAATATTTAGACCTTGATTTTTTCCCTAAAAACAATGGATGCCTAACGCACCCTACGTTTATTTTTGTTTTCCTAATTGTTGGGCCTTATAAAAAGTTTCTAAACTGTGACTATCCCCGACAAAACGCCAGTGCCAGGGTTCATAATTAATACCCTGGAGATTATTTTCAGGGAAAGATAACTCGAAACTATACTGGGCAGCGTTATTTTGCAACCAACGAAAAGCGGCAGTATTAGCAAAACTGCTACTTAAATTCGTTGCGGGAGCGCGACCATCGCCAATATCGATCGCATAACCGGTATGATGTTCGCTGTAACCCGGAGGTGCGCTCACTTCTGCTCGTTTGCGGGTTTGCTGATTGCGTTGTTCTTTAACTTCAAAAAAGAGCTTGTCTTGGGTTGCTTTCGATCGAAATGCGGAAATCGGCATTAAAATCACCCCCGACCTTCTCGCGTCACTCTGCATCTGGATAAAAGCTTTGGCTGCTGCTTTCCTTAAACGCATAGCACCATCCCCAGTAATAGGGGCTAATTCCGTCTCTGGAGCCTCTTCATAGGGTAAATGACCTAGAATGTTCTCAATGGGGCTAGGAGTGGCTTTAATCAGGGGGGAGGGGTTAATAACCTGTTTTTTTACGGTAGCAGGGGGACGATTCAAGACTGCTAGGGCAATTAGGCCGGTTCCCACCAGAGCGAGTAAACCGCTTGCGATCGCTATTAGACCATTAGGATTAGTAGTTTTTGTGTACTGGTTGTCCCGCAAAGCTTCGGGAATATCATCGATCGGTTTCACGGTTTACTTACCCTCCTCCAAGATAATTACATTATTCCCCGGCCACTCCATCTTGACGAGCAGCGTGTTGAACGGCGGCGGCCACAGCCGTAACTACACGACTATCAAAAACCGAGGGAATAATATTCTCTCGATCGAGATTAGCAGGAGTGATCAAAGAAGCGATCGCTTTGGCCGCTTCCAGATACATATTATCGGTGATTGCCCTAGCGCGACAGTCCAAGGCCCCGCGAAATAATCCGGGGAAAGCGAGAACATTATTAATCTGATTGGGATAATCGCTGCGTCCGGTAGCCACCACGGCCACTAAATCATTGATTAATTCCGGTTGAATTTCGGGAATCGGATTAGCCATGGCAAACACGATCGCATCTTTAGCCATTCCCTTGACCATTTCGGGAGTCAATACCCCCGGTGCGCTCACCCCCAAGAAGACATCAGCGCCTTTAAGAGCATCCCCTAGCTTACCACTGGCGGCCACGGCCCAAGCTTGTTTTTCTGGGGTTAAATCGTCCCGGTTTTGGGAGAGGATACCAAGGGAATCACAGAGGGTTATATCTGTGGCTCCTGCGGTTTTAAAGAGAGTAGCGATGGCGATTCCCGCCGCACCTGCACCATTAATGACGATTTTGACTGTATCAAGCGATTTTTTGACCAATTTGAGGGCATTAATTAGGGCAGCCAGGGAAACGATCGCTGTACCGTGTTGATCATCGTGGAAAACGGGAATATTTAATTCCGCTCGCAGACGTTTCTCGATTTCAAAACAGCGTGGAGCGCCGATATCCTCTAGGTTAATACCCCCAAAAACCGGAGCGATTCTTTTGACGGTTGCGATGATTTCTTCGGGGTCTTGGGTGGCTAAACAGATGGGAAAAGCGTCAATTCCGGCGAATTCCTTGAATAACATTGCCTTCCCTTCCATTACTGGTAGGGCAGCCTCTGGCCCGAGATTTCCTAATCCTAATACCGCGCTACCATCGGTCACTACAGCGACGGTGTTGCCCTTGATGGTCAATGAGTACACTTGTTCGGGGTCGTGGGCGATAGCGGTGCAGATGCGACCAACTCCGGGGGTGTAGGCCATGGCCAGGTCATCTTGGGAGGTGAGGGGAATACGACTCTCAATGGAGATTTTACCCCGACGATGGAGATCGAAGGTGCGATCGGAAACTTTCAGGAGTTTAACATCCGGTAGAGCTTTAACCGCGGCGATAATCTGTTCCGCTTGGTCGGTACTAGCGGCATCAACCATCACCTCGCGGGTGCTAATCTTTAAATTGCGTTCGATCAGAGAAATTTGCCCTAAATTCCCCCCGACATCGGCGATCGCATTGAGGACAGAAGCGAAGGTTCCCGCTTGATTGGGGATTTCTATCTTGAGACTTAAACTATAGCTAGGATTGGGCGTTAAATGAACCATGCTGAAGGCTTCCAATACTGATAAATATTGATTATCTTCTATCTGTGAAGGACTTTGGTATCTAATCGCGCAGTTTCTTTAGCTATTAGGGTTTCTCTGGGCCTAACACCAGGGGAGCGGGGTGTGGGGTGTGGGGAGAAGGTAGGAAGGCTGCATCTCACATTTGCAAAAATACCGACAATCAGCAATTATCAGTCACTCTCAAATGCGTACAAAAGTATTAACAACTACCTGTAAGCAGCCCACCGAAAAACTAATGCGCTCCGGGGTTTGGGGGCGGCGCCACGCCCCCAACGGGGGGTTTGGGTAGGGTTGATTCATGAATCAACCCTACTATGAATCAACCCTAGGGGTTTGGGGGGTAGAACCCCCCAAAAGCTTGGATTGAGCGATAAAATCGGAAGTAAAGCCCAATTTTAAAAGAGAGTTTTCCCTTAAAAATCCCAACTTAGTAGATTGACAAAAATGAGATGCACCCTAAATATTCCACATTTGTTGATAAGCAGTTTCTAAATCTCTGGTAAATTGTTTGGCATTCCAGAGGGGAGATGTATGACGAGATTGACGTAATTGATAACGAATTTCTTCCCTTAAATTTTCATCTAATCCTAACTTAATTCCCCACTGCACATATTCCTCATCACTCCAAGCTATACCCTGACTAATGCCGGCATTTTTCATAAAAGTATAGCTATTGCGGGCTGCAAATTGTTCACCAACCCTAGTGACTAAAGGAATCCCCATCCAGAGGGTTTCTAGGGTTGTGGTAGCACCACTATAGGGATAGGTATCGAGAACTATATCAGCAATTACTAGATTAGCGCGATGGGTTTCCTCATTGAAATCATTGGGCAAAAATCTTAATCTATCTTGACTAATTCCCAATTCGTCGGCACTTTTGAGAAATAATTCTCGAATGGTTTCTTTGTCGGCAAAACCTTTGATTAAAAGATAGCTATTAGGAACCTGTTGGAGAATCTGCAATTGCAGAAAAATCATGTTTAAGGTGCGTTTTAATCCCGATTGCACGGTCAGATAAATAATAGCATCATCGGGAATATTTAAATCAGTTCTTCTCCTAGTGGGAACACCCACTTCAAAACCATCCACGGATAAATAAGAGTTAGGAAGTCGGATGATTTTTTCTGAATAAATTTCTTCAGCATTTTCGGGTAAAACGTAGTTATCGGCAATAAAATAATCAATAGCAGGGATTCCCGACGCATCTAATCCTAACCAGGTTACTTGTATCGGTGCTGGTTTTAAAGCCATTACTAGATAAGTTGTATTATTGGTTAAGCTATCAATATCCACTAAAATATCTAATTTGTCTTGACGAATTTGGGCAGTTATTTGTTCAATTTTTGCTGGCAAGTTATAGCTATAATCTGAGTTATTTTTAAACCATTTTTCAGTAATTTCGTCTGCTGCTTGGTTGACAAAATAGGTGTAAATTTCAAATTTATCTCGATTATGATAGTGAAATAACCAGCGACTTAACCAACCCACAGAATGACGACGGAGAGTATGGGCAATATAACCAATTTTTATTTTTCTTGCTGGAGATTTTGGAGAAGAAACAGGAGCAATGTAGTTGTAGCGGGTTCTTACATCTGCTTGAAAAATTTCTGCTAGTTTACTTTGTAAATAGCGATTAATTTTCGGATTATCTTGATAGTAGGGAAGACAGATAGTAACTCCTAAAATAGAGTCGATAATAAAAGGACGTGCATTAAATTGTTTGGCATTAATTTGTCGCTCGATTAGTTGTATTAATTCATCGATAAATTTAGGTAAATTTCCCCAGTCTCCCTTAGCTTGTAAAATACCAATCACTAGAGAAATTCCCAAGAGCTTTTCAGTAGTTGTCTGGCAATTTTTATAAAAATTTTCGGCAATTTCTAGAGATTTTTTATAGTCAACAGTGGTGGTTTTATAAAGATTAAACAAACTATTTTGTAAGTATAAATCCTCTGGTAGAAAGCGCAAACAAAGTTCTACTAAATTAATGGCAAATACACTTTGTTTTTGTTGATAAGCATAATTGACAATTGCTGAGATAACTTTGGCCGCAATTATTTCTGGATTATTGATATGTAAGGCTGCTAATTCTAAAAAGTGGATGGTATCAGTACAGGGGTAGATTAAAACTTTTTCCGTCACTCGCAGCAGTAAATCAAGATTAACTGCTGCTGTAGCTGTATTCTCTAACAGTTCAAATACACACCAATCATTGCACTTTTCCATAGCAAAATTTTGGAATTGTATTTCTAATTCCATCAGATGCAGGAGATTATTTAAAAAACTAGGATTAAGATTTTGTAGCTGCCATCGAATTAGATAACTTGTCTCTAGTCTTTGGGAATTTTCTTGTCTGGTTGCCTCTGCATCTAAGATTTGAGTTAAAGTTTCTATCCACCCCGATAATTCTGATTCAGCTACTTGACTCAACACCACTAACCAAGTAGCTTGTGCGTCTTCTTCTCTATCTTGTAAAAGATAGGCTAATCCTAGATAAAAATAATCCTCAATTACCGAAGAATTGTTTTCAGTTAATTGTTCATAAAACTGCAATACCAGTTGATAATTGTTGTCATTTAAATGGGTTTGTATGTCTTGATGCCATTGCATAGTTTTTATCCGCTAAGATTGACAATAAATATTCCACATTTGTTGATAAGCAGTTTCTAAGTCTCTAGTAAATTGTTTGGCATTCCAGAGGGGAGATGTATGACGAGACTTTCGGAGTTTCCAACGGACTTCTTCTCTTAAATTTCTATCCAATCCTAACTTAATTCCCCACTGCACATATTCCTCATCACTCCAAGCTATACCCTCAGTTATTCCCGCATTCATCATTAAAGTATAACCGTTGCGTGATGACCATTGTTGCCCCACCTTAACCACCAGAGGAATTCCCATCCAGAGGGTTTCTAAGGTGGTTGTACCACCATTAAAGGGATAGGTGTCCAAAACCACATCAGCGATGGCTAAATTTGCCCTGTAGGTTTCCGTCTGATAGAGAGGAAGCATCTTAATTCGATTAGTTTCTACCCCAACTTCTGCGGCAATTTGACAGAATAAATCCCAGAGGGAATTATCATCAGCAACTCCTTGAATCAGGAAATAACTATTAGGTACGGATTTGAGGATTTGCATTTGTAAGCGAATCATCGCCGGATTACGCTTAATTGCCGTTTGAGAGCTTAGGTAAATAACCGCATCGTTATTAATACCTAAATCTTCTCTTCGCAGGGTAGGAACGGCTATTTCAAAACCATCCACAGCGACAAAAGCATCAGGTAAACGCCAGATTTTTTCCTGATAATATTCTTGGGCATTTTCTGGTAGTACATAAGGATCCGCTAAAAGATAATCTACTGCGGGTAAACCGGAACCATCAAAACCTAACCAGTTAACTTGAATAGGAGCAGGTTTTAAGGCAATAACTTGGACAACCATTGGTCCAGTACCACTATCTAAATCCACAAGAATATCGATGTTATCTTCTTTAATTTTGCGATAGGTTGCTAAGGAATCAGCAGTAGCATGATAGATTTTATCTGCGGGATTAGAAAACCATTGTTTAGTTATTTCATCCACAGGTTGACTCACCATATAAAGGTGAATATCAAACTGCTCACGATTGTGATAATTAATAGTCCAACGACTCAAAAATCCTACAGGATGACGTTTTAAGTTTTGGGCAATGTAACCAATTTTCAGTTTTTTATTGGGATTATCTTCTCTAGGTTTTTCAAAACTTTCCTGTTTAAAACCCAGCATTCCTTTGTAGGTTTCTTGGAAAAAACTGCCAATCTGACTTAAAAGCGGTCGATTCTCTTTCGGGTTATCTTCATAGTAAGAAATCGGATTCATAACTGTTAGTAAGGCTTCCCGAACTAAGGGATGTATGTCTTGGGGTTTTTCTTCTAAAAATTTTTTAATTAAGTGTTTATACTCTTGACAAATACTAGGAATGTCATTCCATTTTGAGGCTCGTAAAGAACCATTAAAGAGAAGAGATTGACTAAACATTTTTAAATCAATTGTTTGGCTTTTATCTTTAAATTCTTTGATAAACTTTATCGCTTTTTGGTAGTTAGGGACAGAGACATAAAACCAAAATAAATTAGCTACTAAGTACAAATTTTCGGGATAAAGGGGAAGAAAAGCTTCCGCTAAGTCAACGGAATAAATAGGTTGATATTTCTCAAAAGCAAAGTGTCGGGTGACAGTGATGACGTGATTAAGTAATTCTAGAGAATTGTCAAGATAGGGTAAACTTAACCGAACTAATTCTATGGTATATTCATGAGCATAAGGTATGACGGCAATTACTACCCGTTCCAATAATTGAGAGTTAACTGAACCCTGAGTAATTAATTCTAGTATTTGCCATTCTTGCAGTTGTTGAGGATGAAATCTATTTAATTTAATTTCAACGAGAGTTAAATGCAGTAGATTATCGAGATAACTGGGATTAATTTCCTGTAGATGTTTACGAATTAACCAACTAATTTCTAGATTTTCTAACTCTAATTGTCGGTTAGCTTCGGCAGCTAAAATATTGCTTAATTCTAGCAGCCATGACTCGGTTTCCTCTTCCTCTCCTTGAGTGAAAACCAATAACCAAGTAGCTTGTGCTTCTTCTTCTTTTGCCTGCAAAAGATAGGCTAATCCTAAATACCAATAATGACTAATTTCTAGGGGTTCTTTTTCTATCAGTTCTTCGTAAAACTGACTAACAATATCGTATTGATTGTTTTCTAAAGCGGTTTTAACTTCATTTTGCCAAGACATGATTTAATTCTCCCTGATTAACTTTCACAATAGATTTGCCACATTTGACGATAGGCGCTTTCCACATCTTTAGTAAACTGACGTGCATTCCAAATCGGTGAAGTTTGTCTAGATTCATCTAATTTAGCGATAACTTTGCGTCTCAATTGTTCATCCTTACCTAACTTAATCCCCCAGTCGATATACTCCTCATCACTCCAAGCAATACCCTCACTAATTCCCGCATTAACCATTAAAGTATAACTATTTCTCGATGACCATTGTTGACCAACTTTTGTAACTAAAGGAATCCCCATCCACAGCACATCTAAAGTCGTCATTCCTCCCGTAAAAGGATAGGTATCTAAAACCACATCAGCTATCCTTAAATTTGCTCGATAAATTCCTGTGGGATAGAGGGGTAAGATTTTTAATCTCTCATAATTAATTCCTTCTTCCTCGGCAACTTTGAAAAATAATTTTTTCACTGATTTAGCATCACTTAACCCCTGAATACTCAAATAACTATGAGGAACTGCCTTTAAAACTTGTAGCTGAAGTCGAATAGTTTCAGGGTTACGTTTAACCCCCGTTTGTACGGTTAAGTAATTAATTGCATCCTCTGGAATCCCTAAATCATCTCTTCGGAGAGAATGGTAAGCAACCTCGACACCATCCACACAAATATAGGAATTAGGTAAGCGCCAAATTTTTTCTCGGTAATATTCCTGTGCATCTGCTGGTAAAACGTAATTATCAGCGAGATAGTAATCAATTGCGGGAATTCCTGACGCATCAAAACCTAACCAAGTCACTTGTACTGGTGCGGGTTTTAGTGCCATGACTTGGCAAGTTGTGTTATTAGTGATACTGTCTAAATCCACCAAAATATCAATATTATCTTGACTAATTTTTTCAGCAATCAGTAGAGGCTTAATCGGTAAGTTATAGCAAGCATTTACCTGATTTTTAAAACAATTTTCAGTGATAAAATCTTCTTTTTTAGATACTAGGTATAACGATACGTGAAACTCATTATAGTCATGATACTTCATTAACCATCTAGAGATTAATCCGATAGAATGATTATATAAAGTATGGGCAATATAGCCAATTTTTAGAACTTTATTGCTGTCTTTGATAGTCGATTTGTGCAGAGAATTACAGTTAGACTTATTACGAACATATTCCTGAAAAAGTTGACCAACACAATTACTAATGTAACGGTTTTTTCTTGGGTTATCTTCTAGGTAAACTAAAGGGGATAAAATTGCTAGGGATGGTGCATCCACTAATCGTGGACATTCTCGATTAGTGATACTTTTTTGCAAGGATTCTGTATATTCTTCAACATCTGCCTTAATATCGACCCAATTACCACTAAATAATTTGACATAAAGAGCAAGAAAATCAGCTACAGCTTGAGAAGGCAACCCTTGACAACTTGTTTTTAATTGACTAGCTACTTGCATAGCAGCAGCAAAATCTCGATTATAAAAATAACATTGATACAGTTCAGCTAACAGATAAATTTGCCCTGGTTCCACTGCCAAACAAGTATTAATAATATCAATAGCCAATGGTATGCCTAGAGAAGGTAATTTAGCTTCTACTACTTTGATAAAAGTTTGTCGCTCACGGTGAGATTGAAATATTGCCTCTAAGTAGGGGACGGTTTCTGGTATCTGAGAATCGAGAAATTTTTCTAAAACTTCTGCTAATAAACTTAACTCTAGACTCTGGAAATCATTGATTTTTAACACATCAACAAATAACCAGGTTTTTAACTGCTCTTTTTCAAAATAATTCAAATTAATTGCTAATAAAATAAACCGCAGTAAATTATCAATATTATCGGGACTAATCTCGCGAATATGTCCTCGAATTAACCAACTGGTTTCTAAATTGCCTAACTCTAATTGTCTGCGCGCTTCCCCATCCAAAATATTGACTAAATCTGCTGTCCACGCAGTCATTTCCCCTTCATCCCCTTGACTGAGGACGAATAACCATGTGGTTTGTGCTTCTTCTTCCCTAGCTTCCAAAAGATAGGCTAATCCTAAATACCAATAATGACTAATTTCTAAGGGTTCCTTTTCTATCAATTCTTGATAAAACTGGCTAACTTGCCAGAAATCCCCTTGGATAATTGCCGGTTCAACTTGGGAATGCCAAGACATAAGTATTTATCGTTAAGTGTCTCTACTAGCGTACCCAAATATAAGCAAAATTTTTCTATATAAGTAAAATTTATCAGTCGGTCAGGGGTTGGGTTTTGGGGTGGTCACTGCGTGCGCTTTGCGGGGGGTGTTAGGGTTTTAGTTGAAATTCCCCCACTTCCCACGTCCCCACGTCCCCACTTCCCCCGCTTCCCACTCTGCACCCAGTTTCAACGCGTCCTAGCTTACCATCAATGTCAGCCAAGAGTCAGTCCCGATGAAAAAGTTTTCACCACCAGAGACGAAAGAGGTTTCCTTCCCTATACCCCACACCCTACACCCTACACCCTACACCCTACACCCTCTTTCAAGTCAGTTTTTTGAAATATTTTCTAAATAAACCAATAAATCGGCCATAGCTTGAGTATCGGGCTGAAATTTGGGCATTGGCGGGGTTTTACCGCTAATTACCTGTTCAATTAGACTAATTCTCGATTTGCGACGGGAAACGTCCTCTAAACTCGGTCCGACGATACCATCAGCAAACTGACCGTGACAAGCAGCACAGTTAATTTGAAAGATTTCGTAACCGCGACTGACATTACCTTGTCGGGATAACACCTCTTTAATGTAGGGATCCGACATCTTAGCCAGATGAAAGGTGATTAAATAGGTGCTAATCAGGAACAAAACCACGATTATAACCATTAAGAATCGATAAAGCCCGAATTTTGGTTTAAATAACTGACTATTCACGAAGGCCGCCGAAGGAAAGGTGAGTTTCTCTTTACATTTTGCAACTTTTTGCCCCAAAATTCCACCGCTCCTGCTAGAGATAGGCAAATGGAGAATAATATAAGACAAAACTGCATCTTTTTCTAACCCTCTAGCAATGAACCTATTAACCAGACTGGAAGATTGGCCCTATATTATCTTACCTATCACCATCATCCTCAGTTTCCTGCTGTTGGGATGGCTCGTAGAACAGCGCATTGTCAGTCAACTTTTATCGATTGCCAGAGAAAAAAACCTGCGTTTCTCGGAAGGGGTTTTACGTTCCCTTCGTGGATTAAGCATACTTTGGTTCGGACTTTTGGGGTTAAATATTGCCCTCTCCCTTCCCAATCTTCCCCTCTTTCCCTCCCTGATTCTCCTGAGCCAAAAATTGCTGCTAGTGGCTTTTTTAGCTTCGGCTACTTGGGTTGTTGCTCAATTATCCGTGGAAATATTACGAGTTTATACCACGGGAGATGATGGCATTTCTTCCCTAACTTCCCTATTTGAATTTCTCGCCAAAGTTCTGATTTTTAGCTGCGGTTTTTTGCTGATTTTAAGCTCGATTGGCATTTCGATAACTCCCATGCTTACTGCCTTTGGTATTGGGGGTGTTTCCCTCGGTTTAGCTCTCCAAAATACCCTAGCTAATTTAATGTCAGGGATTAATATTATCACTTCTAAAAAAGTTAGACCGGGAGATTATATTGAACTGAAAACGGGAGAAGCTGGTTATGTGCGAGATGTGGATTTAAGATGCACAGTCATCGAAGAAATTACCAATAATCTTTTGGTTATTCCCAATGCTCAGATCATTTCTTCTAGTTTCCGTAACTATAGTTTACCAGATCACTCCCTACTGATTCCCGTGGAAGTGGGCATTAGTTACGATAGTGACTTAGAAAAAGTCGAAAAAGTTACCCTAGAAGTTATGCAAGAAATCGCTCAGTTATTGCAACCTCACCTCGGTAACTATAAACCCTTGATTCTTTATGGTAAACTCGATTACTATAGCATTGTGCTAACAGTTTATCTCAAGGTGGTAGAAGAAGAATTTTTTCAACATCTCACCATTAAACACGAATTTATTAAACTCCTACACCGACGCTATCAGCAAGAAGGAATTAAACTTCCCTATCCAATTCTTTTTCCCTATCCCCCCAGTAATCCCCCTAGTTAACCTCAATTTGCTATCGCAACAAACAATTGAAATGCGCGGAAAACTTACAATTGATAATTCTCCTCAAAAAACTTACGAGTCATCGGTTGGGCAACTTCAATACCGTGGCCTTCTCCTAATAATTCTAGGGGTTTTCCTTCCACTTGAATCCAGACTTTGGCATTGGGATCCTCGGTAGTAGTAGTATAGATGATTTGTGCCAAACGACCGATTAACATATCAGAACCATCATCATTGCCAAACTCCCGCGAGAGATTAATCTTAATTCCCGTTTTATCTACTTTTAAATCCAGTAATTTAGTACCGGGGGGAATAGTAGTCATGTCCTGAGGATTACTTGGACCAGCTAATAGAATCTTCAATACTGCTGTTAACTCTCGGTCGTCGCTATCCGCTTTTTGAACGGTAATTTCTTGGCTGACTAATTGATTACCCGTATCAGTCACTTTTAACCAATAAACCTGTCGAGTTTCCCTAACAGGAATAGCTGCAGGAGTTGCTGTTGGACTTGTCTCCACTGGACCGGGAGAAACCGGTTCAACAATTGGTGATTGACTTATCGGCGCTGGAGTGGGAGATTCAATCGGGTTTTCGCTGGTTTTCTGGGAGAAAGATAGGTGATGGACGGCAAACCAAGCAGTGGCCCCACCAGCAGTAAATAAAGCGAGGCCGATACCAATTATCCAAGGCAAAGAGATTTTATCACTAGAGCGAGAACTAGGCATAATTCAGTTATTAGTTATCAGTTATCAGTTATCAGTTTTAAGTTATCAGTTATCAGTTTTAAGTTTTAAGTTTTAAGTGAGCAGTTATCAGTTTTAAGTGAGCAGTCGAACGCTTTTATTCTCCCCCCGCAACGCGCACGAAGTGGTCTCCCCACTTCCCCACTTCCCCACCACCCCACTTCATAATTGATAATTCATAATTCCCACTTCCGATCTCCTGTTTTCCGACCGTTAAATTTAATTGGGGTTCCCCGATCGAGGCTTGATGCTGCCAAAGGCGGCTATACTCAGCTTATCATCGTCGATCTGCAATTGGAGAAGGCGGGCGATAATTCCTTGTTTCTCGAAGTTTTTTAAATCTAACTGGGTGGATATACCCTCGGCAAACCCCTTGAGAAGGCGCGAGGAGATGCGACGACCATTAAGAGTGGCTGTGGGGTCAATAAGCTCGATTTTTCGCCCCTGCACTAGCTTAAATCCCACTTCTAAGCTCAGATTGAGGGTGGCTGCTGGTTCGTCTGGCCCTTGGGTCTCTAGCTGCAGGCTGAGGGCGACTCGATTATTATTAAGAAAGTTAAAATTTGCTTGACTAAGTTGATATTTTGTGCTGCTCGATTCTTCCCTAGAGGGAATCAGATTATTAATCAGGGTCTGAATTTGTTCTTTGACCGCTGCCGATTGTAAAGCTTGATTAACATTAGTTTCCGTGAGGACAAGATGCAATGCCCCCGCAGCCGGTCGGCGCAAGGCGGCGGCTAAACTGCTGTTTTTTTGCTGTAATCGCCGCAAATCGAGGCTAATTGGCTCAGTTTCTAGCTCGATCTTCTCAATGCGAACATCAGCAAGGGGATAAATTCCCCGTGCAGAAATGCGAACTCGATCGATTTTGCCTTGCAGAGCCTGATAATTGGGAGTATTATCGACCCTGACGGCTAATTGTTCCACTTTTTGGACTTGGGAGCGAAGGGTATGGGCTAAAACCGTATCGATAATTGCCCCTGCGGGAGTTAACAGGGTCAAAACACCAGCGAGAGTGATTGTTAGCCATTCCATCGCTCAATTACACCCATTCAGCTAAATTTTGCCAAGCATTAGTCAAAAGCTGACTTAACCAACGTCGTTGCACTTGATCTAAAATCGGGTCTTCTGCGAGAATTTCTTCAGTCAGATCATCGAGAGATTGACCCTGGGCGCGGGCCATTCTAATGATTCCCGCAATCACGGCAGCGATCATCTCCTCGTCCACGGGGCGCTGTCGGAGGGCAGCAATTTCTTCGGGGGTAGTCGGGATGGGATAATTCATAATCAGATGGTCCTGGCTGTGTATTAATCTAGGTATGTAAAGTTTTTTAAACTTTTTTCAGAAAACTTTTTGTGTAGTCTAGCGTAATCAGACGATTTTTAGGTGTAATAGCTAAATCAAGATGAGAGAGATACTTTACAGAGAAATTCCGACTCCCGACTCGATCGCCGTTTGTCAGTGGTTACAATCCGATTGGCAACCTGCAAGCGGTGTCAAGACAAATACACCTAACGGGGTGAGATTGCGCTTATCGGAGGCGATCGAATTATCGATTTTTGTCTGGACGCTGCAACGGACTACTTATTTAAAAGTTTTCCGCTGGGGTGAGCGATCGCATGATCAAGAAACATCCCTGACTCGGCAGCTCGATCGAGCTTTACAAAAGCGTTTTCCGCCGCAGTTTAGCACGATACCAAACATCGATCAAAAAAATCACTCAATTTTTACAGATTTAGAAGCGGACTATCCCCTAACGGTTCACTACTTCCGCAAAATGCCCCAAGGAGAGGCAGACTTAGAACGTTTGTATTGGTGGGAAAAACGTTGGCGCGACAGTGCCAAAAATCCCCAACAACCGCAGCCAGTAATTTTCTCTAGTAGTGAGGAAAATGATCATCCCATCACCTACGACTTAATTTATATTGGTGGTGCCTTGGGGGCAATTCATGCGGCACAGATGGCCAAATTAGGTTATCGAGTCCTCTTAGTAGAAAGACTACCTTTCGGACGGATGAATCGGGAATGGAATATCTCTCGATCGGAGTTTCAAAGTTTAATTAATTTAGGCTTATTTACTGCCGAAGAATTCGAGGAATTAATCTTCCAAGAATACATCGATGGCTTTAATAAGTTTTTTGATGGCAATAATCCACCCCATCTGAAGGCGGAGATTCTCCATACTCCCACGGTTTTAAATATCGCCATTAATTCCGATAAATTGCTGCAATCCTGCGGTAAAAAAATACAGGATTATGGCGGTAAAATTCTCGATCAAACCGAATTTATTAAGGCTGATATTACTGCTAATAGTGTTACTGTCACCCTTAATCATGGTGGAGAAATTCAACAGATAAAAGGTCGTTTATTGATTGATGCTATGGGTTCCGCTTCTGCCATTGCCTGGCAATTAAACGGAGTGCGTGCCTTTGATAGTGTCTGTCCGACGGTGGGGGCAGTAGTAGAAGGATTCGATCCGGTGGTGTGGGATTCTCACTATGGCGATGTCTTAAATTCCCATGGCGATATTTCTAAAGGTAGGCAATTAATTTGGGAATTATTTCCGGGGGAAGGAAGAGAATTAACTTTCTATCTATTTCACTATCATCAAGTCCATCCCGATAACCCCGGTTCTCTGTTGGAAATGTACGAAGATTTCTTTACTATTTTACCCGAATATCGACAGTGTGACCCAGAAAAATTAACTTGGAAAAAACCCACCTTTGGTTATATACCGGGGCATTTTAGCACAGGGAAAAAAGATCGAATTGTCTCCTTTGATCGCATTTTAGCCATCGGTGATGCCGCCTCCCTGCAATCACCCTTAATTTTTACTGGGTTCGGTTCTTTGGTGCGTAATTTAGAGCGCTTAACCCATCTTTTGGATCTGGCCTTGAAACACGATTTACTAACAGCTAAAGACCTAGAAAACGTGCGGGCCTATCAAAGTAATGTGGCGGTAACTTGGTTATTTTCTAAAGGAATGATGGTTCCCACGGGAAAAACCTTACCACCCCAAAGAATTAACGCCATGTTAAACACATTTTTCGGTTTATTGGCCGACGAACCGCCGGAGATTTCCGAAACTTTTATTAAGGATAAAACCGATTGGTTGACCTTTAGCCGTTTAGCAATTAAAGCGGCCAGAAAAAACCCCGCTTTACTGTTATGGATAGCAGAAATGGCTGGCAGTCAGGATTTAATTCGTTGGTTGGGTTCCTATCTCGATTTTAGCCTTGATGGAGTCAAAAATCTGCTTTTCGGTCCCTGGGTTTCCCAATGGTTAAAAAACTCCCAAAGCTGGCTAGAAAAAGACAATCCTCGCCTCTGGTTAAAGTTATTGAGTTTTAATTATGGCCTAAGACATTAAGTAGGGTCTGCTGAAAAAGTAGGGGCGAAGCATTCGGGCATAACCTATCGCTGAAACCGTAGATTTCCTATCCGAAATGCTTCGCCCCGAAGATGCAAGGTTTTGAACCACGATTCTCTCAAAATCTTGCACCTGTGGGAGCGAAACAGGCATCTAAAACCCTTACCTCGTCTATATTTCACATTTATTCAGCCAACCCTAAGTAGGAGACTCCCAGACAGCTATCGGGGATCAGATTTGAGTTTTTACACTAAATCCAGTTATTAAAGACTGATTATTTATTTCCACTTTTGCCTTTTGCATGAGTGCCTTTTGCCTGTCTTCATAAGTAGCCTATACTCAACGGATTTAGAACGTAGGTTGGGTTGAAGCATGAAACCCAACGCCCGCATGGGTTACGCTACCGCTAACCCATCCTACAAATAATTGTGCCTACCTACTTAAGTAGCCTATACTCAACGGATTTAGTATTAGTTCACTGTTTGTGGAGTTAAGAAACTGTTGGAAAAGTTCAAGAATGCGCTTACCTAAAGGTTCTAACTGCGATGCTGATGTAAAATAGCCATCATCTTTTGGGCCACCGCTGCTGTTTGTTCCAGCATAGCAAAATGACCACAATCGGATAACTCAATGACGTTGCTGCCAGTTTCAAACAAAGGATGAAAACTGGCCAGATGGTTAACGTACTTAACTTCCATAATCTTATCCTCTTTCCCCGCCAGAAAATAGACCGGTTGCGGGAGACGGGAGACAATCTGGGGTAAAAGATGAACTTCGCTGATAGTGGTGGTTTCCAAAAGTGACCCTAGGGCCGCTTGGTAATCGGCCCGGACAAAATCAATCACGCGCTGTTTGCCCCATTTTTTACCTAGGGTTTGCTTGACCATCATCCGCGAGAATAAAACATCAATAAAGGGAACACGGGGCAACCAAGGCGGTCTTCTCTGTAAAATCTGTCTTCCGGCTTCCCGAAATCGCTCAAATTCCTCCTTTAGATAGATGCCACCGCCGGCATTCATACAGATTACCCCTTTAATCCTTTCAGGACAGCTATCCGCGGCCCACAAAGCAACACTACCACCGAGGGAATGACCAACTAACCAAGCAGCATCGAGGTTTAAGCGGTTAAGAAGGGTAATAACGTCTTGGGAGTAGGATTCAAGGTTATAACTGCTAGGAGGACTGTTAGAGGTGATTTTTTGGGAGTCGCCAAAGCCCCGGAGATCATAGACTAGACAGGGATAATCCGAGGAGAGAATATCTACCAAAGGCTGCCAGTAGTGACGACTCAGCAGCCAACCGTGTATAAAGACTAAAACCGGTTTATCTGCTCGGGGCGAAAATAACTCGTAACTGTGGGATACTCCCGATATGTCGATGGTAGGCATATAATCAATCTCAACCTAAATTAAACCGTTGATAGGGGTTACTAGGGAAACTTCTAGAGAAAAAAAGGTGTATTTAGCCTTGTTTATAGAGCAAAATCAGGGAAGCTTAGGATCTTCCCCCGATAGCTGATGACTCACCGCTATAGACAATTTCAAAAGCTTCTACTCAAGTATAAAACATTGGAGATACCTTCCTAAAATAGGATGAACACCCTAGACCAGGATTTATTTATGAAATGCGATCGCTTTTTAACTCTTTCCCTCGTCTTCAGTCTGGGATTAGCTTTTCCCTCCTCTCTACCCGCTCAAAATCCCCCCGCTACCACCTTTCAACCCGGTCCTTGGCAGCCTGTTGCTAGGGTGAATACGAGTCGTCCCGTGGAGATTAAAATCATCAATCAAACCGATATTGACCTCAATTATGACCTATCGGCCAATATTAATTCCTCTCCCCAATTATTATCTCCAGGTACGGAGACAAACCTAAGAGGTTTGGTAATTCCAGCATATATTCTGATTAATCGGGCTAATGCCGCCGCAGATCCCTATTCTTCTAGTTTAATCTATGCCGTAGAGGTCAATGATGATAATTTAGTCACGATTACTGTCACCAAAGTTCCGGGGAGTACCCCCGGTTATACCACCTTTAACATCAATCAACAGGGTGCTATTTATATTTACTAGCTCTAGCTTAAGCTGTTATGGAGCCACCTCGATTGTTAATTAAGTTTACGGCTCTTTCTACCTCCTTTGGCTTCAGGATTTTAAAATTCGTCTTCTTGGGCAAGAATTGTCTTAAGAGTCCCTTATTATGCTCGTTTAATCCCCCTCTCCCAAGAATGATAAGGAGTAGCAAAAAAAAAATCTGCCCCGATTTTCTGAGGGGGCATCTCAGTTTTGCAGAAATACTGAAAACAGGATATAAAGGAAGAAGAAATTGATCAACAGAGGCAAGGACAATGACCAGAATGAACTACCCCGCCGCAAGCGGACGGGGTATCAGAATCAAAATAGACTCAATTGTAGATTTTGGTGTAGCTGCAGGTATTCTTTATCTTGTTCTTTTACATATCTCGCTATCATACCTTCATCCCCATGCTTTCCTA
>NZ_JAPZQM010000179.1:0-14022 GCF_027530565.1 Microcystis sp. LE19-10.1B
TTTGGGGGCGGCGCCACGCTCCCAACGGGGGGTTTGGGGGGTAGAACCCCCCAAAAGCTTGGATTGAGTAATCAGATCTCAAGTAATACTAAATCCCTTGAGTATAGGCTACATATCAGGAGAGGCACTCCTGCAAAAGGGGGAATAAATAATCAGTTTTTAATAACTGGATTTAGGATCAGAATATTTTCATGCTTGACAGTGTAACTTGTTGCATCGTGACTGCCTCCTAAATCCTGCCAGCCGCCTCCTGATACCCGATAGTCCTTGTGTATTGTCGAAGCGTTTACCTATAATAACTTTAAAAAGATTTTCGGGATCATCGGTAGCCCTATGGCAAAAATTGAAACGAGAACAGAACCCATGGTTTTAAACATGGGACCCCATCACCCTTCGATGCACGGAGTTTTGCGCTTAATCGTCACCCTTGACGGGGAAGACGTGATTGACTGTGAACCCGTAATCGGTTATCTTCATCGGGGCATGGAAAAAATTGCCGAAAATCGCACTAATGTCATGTACGTTCCCTACGTTAGTCGTTGGGATTACGCCGCAGGGATGTTTAATGAGGCGATTACGGTCAATGCTCCCGAAAAATTAGCCGATATCGCCGTTCCCAAACGAGCGCAATATATCCGGGTGATTATGTTGGAACTCAACCGCATCGCTAACCATTTACTCTGGTTAGGCCCCTTTATGGCGGATGTAGGCGCACAAACTCCCTTTTTCTACATTTTCCGGGAACGGGAGATGATTTATGACCTCTGGGAAGCTGCCACGGGAATGCGGTTAATTAATAATAATTATTTCCGTATTGGTGGCGTGGCGGTGGATTTACCCTACGGATGGGTGGATAAGTGCGTGGATTTCTGTGACTATTTTGACCCCAAAGTGGACGAATACGAGAAATTAATCACTAATAACCCGATTTTCCGCCGTCGTATTGAAGGGATAGGCTGCATTACCAGAGACGAAGCGATTAACTGGGGTTTATCCGGTCCGATGTTGCGCGCTTCTGGGGTGAAATGGGATTTAAGAAAAGTTGACCATTACGAGTGTTACGACGATTTTGACTGGGAAGTGCATTGGGAAACTGCCGGCGATTGTTTTGCTCGTTATCTGGTGCGGATTCGGGAAATGCGCGAATCGGTGAAAATTATCCGGCAAGCACTAAAAGGTTTACCCGGTGGTCCCTACGAAAATCTGGAAGCAAAACGGATGGCAGAAGGGAAAAAATCAGCTTGGAATGATTTTGACTATCAATATATCGCCAAAAAAGTCGCCCCCACTTTTAAGATTCCTAAAGGTGAACATTATGTGCGCTTGGAAAGTGGTAAAGGGGAATTAGGTATCTTTATCGTCGGTAATGATGATGTTTTCCCTTGGCGTTGGAAAATTCGGGCCGCCGATTTTAATAATCTTCAAATTCTGCCCCATATCCTCAAAGGGGTAAAAGTTGCCGATATTATGGCGATTTTAGGCAGTATTGATATTATTATGGGGTCAGTTGATCGCTAAATCTCCTTCAGGGTGGGTTATCTTATTAACTCACCCTCGTTTTGGCCCAGTCTTATGAAAAAAGCACATCGGCCTTTATTTCAGGTAATGTGCTTCAATCCCTAGTATTTATCTTCCTTAGTGGGTGTGAGTCTTTTTCCCCGCTTCCAATTGAACCTCAGTAATAGGGGGAAGAATCTTGCTTTCGGGAATCTTTAACTCCCCCACCTGAACACCCAAACTAACCAAGGCGGTTAAAGTGGTGATGATGCGGCAAATCACGTCAATGTCCGCTTTATGTTTTTGCCAGAAATTCATAGATTTTGCTCCTGTTGCCTTAGGGCTTGTTTTTTGAGGACAAGTTGATTAAAATGCTTTCAGCAAATGCTGGCAAAAGGGGATCAAAAAGTGGATCAGATCGTAGGTTGACGTTTGACGAGATTTATGTTAAGGTCTGGCGAAATCAGATTATCGGATGAAGATGTAGAAACCCTTCGTAAGGCTAAAGATGCTTATAAGGGAACCTATTCTTGTGCTTCGGAGAAAACAGAGCAAATATTAATAGAAGCAAGTCGATGGTTACTTGAGGCATTTCTCGAAGAATACCGTAGTCGAACAGAAACTTCCAGTTATACCATTCCATTAAATGTTTTGAAAGCTTGGATGACAGAATCTCAGCCACAATCTGGAGCAACTAAAGAGGTTTTAAAACCAAAGGGTAAGAAATTGTACTTACAAAATAAATCTAAGTTTCAAGGATTTGAAAATGAGAAGAAAAGAGCGTACATTAATCAAAATAAAATAAATACAACCAGAATTGAAGATATTAATGATAATTCAATTCATTTAACCTTTTATGAGGATATAAACCATTTATTAAATGAGTCTATTTTAAAGGTAATTGGCATATCTGGACCTAGTTTGCGGTTTTGTACTGAAAAAGAAAATGGACTAGGAAAAAAAGGGCGAACCGCTAAACAATCTTATATTGTTCAAGCTTATTGCGAAGTATTAGGCCTAGATTTTGACAGCTTACAATGTTGTCAACTTCATCATCAAAACCCAAAAGATCAACGAACAAATAATGAAAAGATTTATCGTGTTTTGACAAAATTTAATTATACTAATCTAGTAAATTTTACCAGTTCAATAGCTGCTAAACCTTTACGAGAAGGCAGTATTTATATTCCCCCTTGTCCTCATCAATATCGTGTTTTGTGTTTGCGTCGTTTAGAAAAAGAAATCTTGATCACTAATAATTTGCCAGTTAAACCTATTGTTTTTAAATTTCAAGGAGATGGTCAGGAAGAATGGGATAGCTATAGTCTTCATGAACATTTTTTCAATAATTCTGGAGGAATTAAAAATTTAAAAGCTAATAATTTTTGTTTGATTTTTGAAGGAATTGATTGTGCAGACTTTTCCCTTTTAAAGGACATTTATTCGTTTTGGCAAAACTTAATTACCAACGCTCGTAAAATACAAAATAGTCCCATTCCAGGCTTTTTATTAATGATTTGGTTAGATTATGGAAACAGTAATGATTGGAGAGATAAGGACAAATTATCAGAATTAAGTCCTATTCACCGCTTACAGATTGACTCTTGCTTTGAAAAACGGTCTTTTCAGGAAATTATTCCTACTTTTGCTCAACAACTTCAGTTAGGTTGTGACTTACAGGATGAAACCACAGACTTATTTAAATCTACCTTGCAGCAATTATGGAAAAATAGCGATCAAGGCAAGATAGAAGACACACTGAAAGCTTTTTATCAACAATTTCAAGGACAATTATCGAGGGAAAATAGATGGCTAAACTATCCTTAACTTACACGGGAGAAATTCAACCTAAATCGGGACTTTATTATGAACCGATTCAACAGAAAATTTATCCCTATGACGCAGGTGATGAGTTAATAGAAGTTGTTAACTTGGCTATTGAATTGGGAATGCCTTTGTTACTAGAAGGTGAACCGGGATGTGGCAAAAGTCGTCTAGCTCATGCCTTAGTTTATGAATTTAATTATCGTCAGGAAAGTAATCCTATAAAATATTATGAGTGGATAGTTCAATCTACAAGTAAAGCGGAAGATAGTCTCTATCAATATGATTATATTGGCCGTTTACAAGCTGCTCAAATTAGCGGAATTTTAAGCAAAGAAGAAATAGAAGAATCTTTTTCTGAGCCAAAAAATCCAGCTACTTCAAAAGATTGGGTTGATTTACAACCCTTGGGTAAAGCATTTGAACAAAGTCAAGATAAGCAAGAACAATCGGTAGTATTAATTGATGAAATAGATAAAGCAGATCGAGATTTTCCTAATGATTTACTTTTAGCCATTGAATCTCGTCGTTTTTTCATTAAAGAAACAGGAGAATTAATTCAAGCAAATGATCAAGCTTTTCCTCTGATTATTATTACCAGTAATCAAGAAAAAAACTTACCCAATGCTTTTCTGAGACGTTGCATTTATCACTATATTGAGCTACCCAACCAAGAAAGATTAAGAAAAATATTAACCGAACGGTTTACCGACGCTGAACAAGAGGTTATCATCAAAGCAGTGGACCGTTTTCTGGAAGTGAGAACATCACAAGACGAGACTAAATCTGAAGGAGAAAAAAAAGTTAGCACCAGTGAATTAATAGCCTGGTTTAAATCGTTGCTCAAGTACAAACCTGAAGAAATTATCGCCAAATTAAAAGAGGACAAATTACCCCACGCTAGTGTTTTACTAAAAAGCCGTACCGATTTACAAGATTATGGAACAAGAGGTTAAAAAAGCCAATGACATCCCCCCTACTTGACCTATTTTATCAACTCAGAGACGAAGAAGGATTTCTGCTGTCTATTGAACAATATTATCGGGTGGAAAATTACCTGATTCAAAAACTCGCCAATGATTCTGATATTGCTATTCAAGAAAATCCCAACTTAGAGAATCCTAAAATTAAACTTCTTTGTCAAGCTTTATGGGTTAAATCCCCGAAAGAAAAAGAAAAGTTTGATCAGGCCTGGACAGAGATGCTACAATTCCAACCAGAAATAAATATAGAAATAGCCCAAAAAACACCTATTCGTCATTCAGAAGAATCGATTAGCAAAATCATAAACCCGATGGATGATAGGGAATCTCCCTCATTAGAAATTACCCCTTCTGGGGATACACAAATAGCACCGGAGACTTCATTTCCACAAATTGCCACAGCTATTGAAAAGCGAAAAAAAATCACATCCCTAGATAATCCTGATTATTATCCTATTGGCATCGCTAAGTTACAAGAAAGTTGGCAGCAACTGCGTCCATTACCCCTAGAAAGTCCTCGACAAACTTGGGATCTAAAAGCCACGGTGATGGCAACGGCTAAACGAGGTTTTTTTGATCAAATAATTTACCAAAAGAAACAACTTTATCGCCGAGAAATTATAATTTTTATTGATTGTTCTGACTCGATGATTCCCTTTGCAGGATTTGGGCGAATAATGAAGCAAACTTGGGCAAATGTTCGCCATTTTTACTTTGATAATCTGATTAGAGACGAGGTTTTACGACAAGAAAACGGTTGGGAAAGTCAATCTTTAACTAAAGTTCTCTCTAACTATTCTCCGGAAGTAACCAGTTGTCTAATTCTTAGTGATGCGGGTGCCGCTAGAAAACGTTATGTAGAAGAGCGCTTGAGCGCAACAGAAACCCTTATCCGACGATTTAGCCGAAGATTTAGCCGAGTTGCATGGTTAAACCCCTTACCCTATCATCGATGGTATGGGACAACTGCGATCGATATTGCTGATTTAGCTGAAGATATACCCAATTTTTCCATGTTTGAACTAACCACAGAGGACTGGGAAAACTTGATAACATGGCTAAAAGAAGAAGCTATCCCACCCCGTCATTTATTTAATCCTAATCAATTTCACCAAGGGGATAATTGGGATGAGGATGAAGATTTTTTTAGCGCAGAAAGCCGTTTAAGATTATTTGAAAAAGAAAACGAACCAAACACAAGAGAACTAGCGAAACGAGCGGCATTTCCCCTTAGTTTATCCCCTAATTTACTTTATTATCTGCGTCAACATCAAGATAAAAATAATCAAGCTCCCTGGTATGCGATCGCTGATATTTTACTCTCCAGTTTAGTCCGCAAAATAGATCGAGAACTCCATGAAATGTCTCCCGATGTTCGTAAACTACTATTAGAAAAATTAACCCCAGAGGAACTCAAATCTCTGGCCTATCAGTTACAAACCTATATTCAGGAACAAATCGGTGATTATTGCTCACAATCGGTTTATTGGCAAAATCAACAATGGTTAGCTCTTGCCTACCTAAAACCCAGTCAAGCGGTCAATGAAATCAGACAGGTACTAGCAGAAGCTATCAAAAATAATAACCGAGTGCGTCTTGTGAGATTGACAGCTTTATTAGAAAATCTATCGGCTGCTTTAGCCGATTATGAACCCTTGTTATTGCTTAATGAACCGATTGCCGCCTATTCTAGAGGGGATTTAAACCACGTTGGCAATGTCCTTCAACTTTCCCCAGAAGACGAAGGAACCCTACAAAAACGTTTAATAGACAAAGTAGCCGCTATTGTTCCCTACGATGAAAACCTTTTCCTTTTTACCGCAGAAACGGTATTGGTTAATGAAACAGGCAAAGTTATCGAGAGAAAACCTGTTAAAGCCTATTTTTACGATGAAAACCTTCCAGAAGTTGGCAACCGGAAAAAAGCTCAAAACTATATCCGCATGATGTATATTCCCCAAGGAGAATTCTGGATGGGAACGGAAGATGAGGAAATCGAAAGACTGGTTAAAAAATTTGGTTGGGACGGATTTAGAAGGGAAAAACCCCCACACCTAGTCAAAGTCCCCGCTTTCCATATCAGTCAAACCCCGATTACCCAAGCTCAGTGGAGAGCTATCGCCGCAACCGCTAAAATAGACATCGACCTGAAGACAAACCCCTCTCACTTTAAAGGGGATGAGCTACCCGTAGAAAGCGTCAACTGGTATCAAGCAACGGAATTCTGTAAACGACTATCAAGGGAAACAAAACGGGAGTATCGGCTACCGAGTGAGGCAGAATGGGAATATGCCTGTAGAGCGGGGACAAAAACACCCTTTCATTTTGGGGAAACGATAACGGCAGATTTAGCTAACTATCGAGCTACTAAAACTTATGCCGATGAATTTACAGGAAAATATCGACGTAAAACAACCCCAGTGGGCTATTTTCAGGTAGCTAACGCCTTCGGGTTGTACGATATGCACGGCAATGTCTGGGAATGGTGCGCCGATACTTGGCACGATAACTATCATGTTGCGCCGACGGATGGCAGTGCCTGGATAGAAAATGGGAATGATAATCGTTCTCCGTTGCGGGGCGGTTCTTGGTGCAGCGTTGCCTCTTACTGCCGTTCCGCTTACCGCAGCAGCAACGACCGCCGCGGCGTCATCGACGGCGACTTAGGTTTTCGGGTGGTGTGCGGTGCTGGGAGGACTGTGTAACCCTTTTTCTCTTTTTTTCCCTTTTTTTTTCCCTCATTCCCTTTTCCGGAATTTTTTGGGGCATACTATAGAACAAGTGTATTAGTTTGGGAGTTATACTAAATCTGGTTATTAGGTGTCGATCCCCCCTGCTCCCCTTGATAAGGGGGGTGTCGATCCCCCCTGCCCCCCTTGATAAGGGGGGTGTCGATCCCCCCTGCTCCCCTTGATAAGGGGGGTGTCGATCCCCCCTGCCCCCCTTGATAAGGGGGGTGTCCATGAGTAGAAAACGGGTTTCTCGGAGAAACCCGTTTTCTGTGCTGAAAAAGTACGGGCGAAGCATTCGGATAGAAAATCTACGGTTTCAGCAATAGGTTATTGCCCGAATGCTTCGCCCCTACAGGATGCGGGCCGATGAAGACGCAGGGATAGGTTATACTAAATCCGGTTATTAAAGACTGATTATTTATTCCCCTTTTTGCCTTTTGCCTCTTGCATGAGTGCCTGTCTTCATAAGTAGCCTATACTCAAAGGATTTAGGATTATCACCCAGATAAAACATCCTATAATGAAAGGACAAGAAAAATTAGTCCAAGAAACCCTTAGCCAACCTGAGGAAATTCGACGTAGCCGCAGTGACCCTAATGTTTATCTTTTTTATAAACTTCAACGACCAAAACGTTGGCTCTGTGCCATTATCCGAAAACTCAATGGTGATGGCTTCCTAATTACCACTTATCCCACCGATGCAATTAAAGAAGGAGAAATTTTATGGCAGAAGTAAACGTTTATTATGATCCGATGGGCAATACCTTAACCGTGTGGTTTGGCGATCGCTCTTCAGAATATCTCTGCGAAGAAACCGGCGACGAAGTTATTTTAATGAAAAATCAAAAAGGTGAAGTTATTGGTTTTGAAAAACTTAACTATAGGATTTCTGAGAACAGGAATCTTAAAATTTCCCTAGAAACTGCCATCCCTCTTTAAACAATAAAGGCGAAAAATAACACTTAAGTAGCTGGGTTATAATTAAATTAAAAATGGATTTTAAGTTCGATCCCCCCTGCCCCCCTTGATAAGGGGGGTGCCGATAGGCGGGGGGATCTACCCTTGATAAGGGGGGTGCCGATAGGCGGGGGGATCTACCCTTGATAAGGGGGGTGCCGATAGGCGGGGGGATCTACCCTTGATAAGGTAGGGTTGATTCATGAATCAACCCTACCCTTGATAACGGGGGTGTCTGATAGTTTTTAACGCCTACCTACTTAATCTCTCTATGAAAATCACTTATCAAAAAGTTAACTTAAAAGCTCCCAAAACGGAGACAGCCTATTGGCGTAGTCAATCGTACCAAACGAGACTATCGGCCTTAGAAGAAATTCGTCAAGAATATCATCAATATAAATATAATGCTGAACCAAGACTTCAAAGAGTTTATACAATTGTTAAACGATAATCAAGTGCGTTATCTCGTCTTAGGCGGCTATGCCGTTGCCTTACATGGCTATCCTCGTTATACTAAAGATATTGATATTTGGATAGAAATGAGTTCGTTAAATGCCTATAATCTAATCAAAGCCTTAGAAGGGTTCGGTTTTGGTTCTTTAGGATTAACAATTGATGACTTTTTAACGCCAGATCAAGTGATACAATTAGGTTATCCTCCTAACCGTATTGATTTAATTACAACCCCCGATGGGGTAGAGTTCCAAACTTGTTACTTATCCAGAATTGAGGTTAAAATTGACGATATTATTGTTAACTTTATTGACTTAGAAAATCTTAAAAAAAACAAAAAAGCATCAGGTAGATTACAAGATTTAGCCGATTTAGAAAATCTAGAAATAGATTAGAGCTATTGATAATTTACCTCGTACCTCGTTGCAAGGGTCTCCCTTGCAACGCATTTCTAGAGGTTCTACCTCTTGCTTAACCCATCAGGAAACGGAGAAAGACCCTCCCTTGTGTAGTTCCAAACCCTTGCCTTTTGCCTCTCTCTTCCCCGACCAGCGACCGACTCCTAACCCCACCAACAAACTTTTTCAGCAGCCCCTAGATACCTTTCGAGAAAAAATTTTTTTGCACAGGGAGTCCTTAAAATAGAAGAGGGAACCCAAAACCGAGCTGCCGGTATTTTTTCTCTGGGCATGGTGGCGCAGTTTATAGAATTTAGCTGGAATTTATGAATCATTTTCTGCATTCTTTCACTGTTTTTCCTGATTCTGCCCGAAAATCTCGCTCTTACTCCCTGGGTAAACTGCGACGACCCTTAATCTTCCTGTTTACCGTCGGTTGTCTGACTAGCGTGGTCGGTTATCGTTTCTATAATCAGCCGAAATTGGCCGTCGGGACTATTTCCCCCGTCACGATTATCGCCCCCGAAGATGCCCGTTTTCAAGACCAAGAAACCACCGCCCTCAAACGCCAAAAAATTCGGGCTGGACTGCTTCCCAGGCTGAAAAGAGACCCCCAAACCACCGCCCAGATCGAGCGATCGCTGCGAGACACTTTAGGGCAATTAAGTCAAATTAGCCCAATTTTGCGAAGAAATTCCATTTTAATGGGCAGAAATATTTCCAACGCCACAATGGAAACGCTGCTCACCTTTTCTGCCGCTCAATGGTCAACTCTACAAAGCCGCCTCAACTATGAAGAATCTTTTACGAAACTCTTGACAAAAGAGCAGGAATATGCTATAGACGAAATCCAAGCCTATCGTCAGCGCGTGGCCAAGGGGAACTTTGAGCAATTTATCGATCGATTAGGGCAATTACGGCAAATAAAGGAGCAAACCAGCCAAAATTATCGGCATTCCAGCTTAAATAAACTCAAATACGCCGATCTGATCACAGCAGCCCAAATGGGCGATCGAGAGTGGCAAAACCTAGAAAAAGCCGTCCTGCAAGCGGGTCGCCGGATTTTGGTGCAAGGCATTCCCCCGGGGATTTCCACCAGTCACCTACAGGATACCATCGCCGTGCAGATTAGCAGCGATCGCCTAACCAGTCGCCAGCAGTCTTTAGCCGAAAATATCCTTCTAGCGGCCCTGGAGGGAGAAGCGAACCTGATAGAAGATCGGGAGGCAACCAAAGAACAAGCCGCTAAAGCGGTGGAAGCGGTAGATATGGTCATGTCTAGCGCTCAAACCGGTCAAATTATCGTTAAAGCAGGCGAAAAAATTACTCAAGCTCAGTTTGTTCTCATCGATGGCTTTGGTTTGAGCGAACGGGGCATTAACTGGATGGGTTTAGGGTCAACGGCAATCCTTGTCACCAGCGCGATCGGGACTTTTTGCCTCGTTGCCCAACGTCTCCATCGGCCTCTGCGTCACCGGGATTTTATTCTCTTGGGTTTACTAAGTTTTACCACACCGATCCTAGCGATCGCCAATATTCCCTTTACCAATCTGGCCGCCGTGGGTTTATTAGTCAGCAGTTTCTACGGCCCGACTCTGGCCGTCACCCAGGTCCTCTTAACTGCCGGTCTTTCCCTATTCAGCATCCAAGGTATCAGCGCCGATTTAATCGCCGGGACGATAGGGGGACTATTAGCGGCTATGATAGCGGGAAAATTGCGCTCCCGGGATGAATTATCGCTGCTAGGGATGGGAATCGGAGTCAGTCAAGGGGGTGTTTATCTGCTCACTTACCTAATCGTTAGCGCCACGGCCAGCACGATCATCTATACTCTACTACCCACGGCGCTCGTCTATGGTCTATCGGGAATAGCTTGGACGGTAATCGCCCTAGGATTATCCCCCTATTTGGAACGCTGTTTCGATGTGGTCACTCCCATTCGTCTGGTGGAGTTGTCCAATCCTAATTGTAGTTTGCTCAAACGTTTGGCCACGGAAGCACCGGGTACTTTTCAACATACCCTTTTTGTCGCCTGTTTAGCTGAAGCGGCCGCCCGAAAACTGCACTGTAATGTGGAATTAATTCGCACGGGAACTCTCTATCACGATATCGGGAAAATGCACGATCCTCTCGGTTTTATTGAAAATCAAATGGGTGGCCCGAATAAACACGATGAAATTAACGATCCCTACGTCAGCGCCGAGATTATTAAAAAGCACGTTAGCGAAGGGTTAGTCATGGCCCGCAGACACGGTTTACCGCGAGTAGTCCGCGATTTTATTCCTGAACACCAAGGCAATCTCTTAATTTCCTATTTTTATCAGCAAGCTTTGCAAAAATCCGCCCAAAATGGTCAAGAATTCGTCGATGAGGCGGCCTTTCGCTACGATGGTCCGATTCCCCAATCGCGAGAAACGGCGATCGTTATGTTGGCCGATAGTAGCGAGGCCGCTTTGCGATCGCTGAAGGAGGCCTCCCCAGAACAAGCTATGGATATGATTAAAAAGATTTTTCAGGCCCGATGGCGCGATCAACAATTAGTAGATAGTGGTATTCGTCAGGAGGAATTACCAATTATTGCCGAGGTTTTTGTGCAAGTTTGGCAACAATTCCACCATCAACGCATTGCCTACCCGAAAGCAGTTTTAGAAGTCTCCTCAGCCAAAAAAATATGAAAAAAGATACTTGGCTAAATCAGTTACAATTTCTCTACGAACAAGATGAACATCTCTGGTTGACTGAAACAATTAAACTTCTCAAGGCAAATCGTCTAGCTGAGTTGGATATTCAACATTTAATCGAGGAGTTGGAGGCTTTGAGCAAACGGGATAAAAATCGAGTTGAGAGTTTTTTAAGACAGATAATTATTCATCTTTTGTTGTGGCAATATTGGTCAAAAGAATTTGAATTAAATCATCGGCATTGGCAAGGAGAAATAGCTACTTTTAGAGTTCAGCTAAATGGATACTTAAGCACAAATTTAGAAAAATATCTCCTAGATAACCAAGAAAAAATCTATCAAGATGCCGTTTTTATTGTTGGTCAAAAAACTGAAATATCTCCTCACAATTTTCCTCTAAATTGTCCCTATTCCCTTGAACAAATGCTTGATAGGCATTGGTTGCCAGAGCGAAATTAGTTAAATCCCACAGCTAAAAATCAAGGATAATTACCAAAATGCTACTAATTACTCTCAACGAAAATACTTTATCTTTATCTCCAGGCAGTCAAGTTATTTTTCCCCATCAGACTTGGGAAGATTACGAAAGATTACTGAGTTTACGTCTCCAGAAAACCTATCCCAAACTCTATTTTAATCGCAAAACTCAAGAAATTCGGCTTATGTCTCCTTTACCAAGTCATGGCAAACGTATCAATCTTTTAAGTGATTTAGTAAAAATTATCCTTCGTCGTCAAGGCAAAGACTGGGAATGTTTTGATCCGATTACCTTGAAAATTCCGGGGGAAGCAGGAGTAGAACCAGATACTTGTTTTTATATTGATAATAGACAGGCAATTTTAGGCAAAGAGAGAATTGATTTAACTGTTGATCCTCCTCCCGATTTAGCTATAGAAGTGGATTTTACTTCCCTGACTGATGTAGCAGCTTATCAATTGTTGAAAATACCCGAATTGTGGGTTTATCGTCGGGAAGAATTGAAAATATATCTGTTCAGAGAAGACGGTTATCAAGAAAGCGAAAATAGTCGTCTCTTTCCCGATATAAATATCAAGAAACTTTTCCCCTATTATGTAGAATTAGGCTGGAATCAAGGTTCTAGTCTTGCTTTACGTCAGTTTGAAGCTTTAGAGAATTTTAGTTAAAACACTTTTTGTATAAAAGTGAGCTTAATCCCCCCTGCCCCCCTTAATAAGGGGGGTGCCGATAGGCGGGGGGATCTGACAATCCAAAAATAATTATCAAAATGCTACTAATTACTCTCAACGAAAATACTTTATCTTTATCTCCGGGCAGTCAAGTTATTTTTCCGCATCAGACTTGGGAAGATTACGAAAGATTGCTGAATTTACGTCTCCAAAAAACCTATCCCAAACTCTATTTTAACGGCAAAACTCAAGAAATTCGGCTTATGTCTCCCTTACCAAGTCATGGCAATCGTGTTGATACATTAAGGGATTTAGTAAAAATTATCCTCCGTCGCCAAGGCAAAGACTGGCAATGTTTTGATCCGATTACCTTGAAAATTCCGGGGGAAGCGGGAGTAGAACCAGATACTTGTTTTTATATTGATAATAGACAGGCAATTTTAGGCAAAGAGAGAATTGATTTAACTGTTGATCCTCCTCCCGATTTAGCTATAGAAGTGGACTTTACTTCTCTGACTGATGTAGAGGCCTATCAATTGCTGAAAATACCCGAATTGTGGGTTTATCGTCGGGAAGAATTAAAAATATATCTGTTCATAGAAGACGGTTATCAAGAAAGCGAAAATAGTCGTCTCTTTCCCGATATAAATATCAAGAAACTTTTTCCCTATTATGTAGAATTAGGCTGGAATCAAGGTTCTAGTCTTGCTTTACGTCAGTTTGAAGCTGTTGTCCTGAAATCGAAGGACTCTCGCTCGGAAATAGCCTCGATCGAATAAAATTCTTTCATCAGTAATCGTAAAAGAGTTTACGATCGAACTCTCGGATAATTTCCGTTTAACTAGGGGAATATAATCGGCTATCTCCATCTAATTTGATCGTAAACTTATCTCTTTTCTAGCTGCCAATAGCATTTCATAATAAACATTCCACTCGAAATAATCCATAGCGTCCCCTAGCTCACCAGAACGAAATCTAGGAGAGAATTCTTCCGAACTCATGGGATATTGATTTTCCTATTGCTTGACACGGGTTTCTAAATCCAAAATTTGAGCGTTAATCTGCCAATTTTCCCGTTGTTCGCTCTGAATTTTCCGATTCAGTAACTCTCTTTCTTCCTCGGAGAGAGAGAGAATGATTCGCGCGAGAGAATCAATCAGTTGGGTGTTCATGGTCGTTAAAATCCGAGATAAGTAGCTGGTTATAATTAAGGCTCTTCGGTTTGTGTTATGCAATGGACGGGGGTTATAAGGGATGGAACCCTTATAGAGAAAGGCATTTAGCGATTTTTGTCAATTGTTTTTGCTCTAGAGCGAACTAATCAATTAAGTCTCTTGCCAGATAAGGATT
>NZ_JAPZQM010000576.1:0-16030 GCF_027530565.1 Microcystis sp. LE19-10.1B
GCTCAGCATCCCTATAAAACTCAAATCTTGGACTTCCATTCCTGCAAAACCCAATGGGCAACTCGTTCACTCTATTTTGAGGGACAGAAGCGAAATCAATTCTGTATCCTACACTACCGTTTGAATTTGGAATTGCTGAAAAATAGCTAAATTAGTTGACAATAAACTTCTAATATGCTAATGCAGTTAGCTATGGCTCCTAAATGGGCGATTTCATAACCGTGGGTGTTTTGGGTGGGAAAACCTAAGCAAGCGGCCTTAGCTATATGACCGAATTTCATGGCGATGGAGGCATCGCTACCAAAACCACTAATAATGGCTAATTGCAGCGGTATTCCCGCCTTTTCGGCCGCTATTCTTAATTCTTGATTTAATTCCTCATCATAGATACCGTAACCATCCTGAGACAATAAAACAGGAGTGCTGCCATCCTTAATCGGATATTCAGGAGCGAGGGGACAGATTTCTAGGGCAATTAAAGCATCTAAGCGGTTATTTGCGGTAAAAAATAAGGCCCCTAATGCTCCTACCTCCTCCTTAGCTGAGGCAACCAGATATATATCCACCGCGGGGTTAATTACTCTGGCCGCTAATGCTAAAAGAATCGCCACGGAAGCCTTATTATCAAGGGTATAACTGGCAATGTAGTCTTTTAGTCGCAAGGGTTGTTTTCGGTGTTTTCCCACCACGACTCGACTACCGACGCGCACCCCGCAAGCGTCTAATTCTTCTGGAGTCAATTTCGTCTCTATCCATGCGGATTCCCAGGTGACGGGAGTGTTTTCCTGCTGTACTTTTTGCGGAGATTGATGGGAAATATGACGGGAACCAAAGGAGAGAATTCCCGATCTGGTTTCCCTATCACCGATAATATCCACCACTCCCTCTCCGTAAATCCAAGGAAAAGCTCCCCCAAGTTGGCGAATTTGCAGAGTACCATCGGGATTAATTGCTTTGATAATAGCACCAATTTCGTCTTTATGACCAGTAATAGCAATTTTTTTGGTCGAATCTCGTCCTCTAATTTTGCCGATGACATTTCCCGCTTGATCTTGCCATGTTTCTAATCCTAACTCTTGAAAGCGTTCTAGTAAAAAGCGATCGATTTCCGTTTCCATCCCACTAGGAGAATGATGGAGGACAAGAGTGGCAATAGTGTCAAAGAGGTGATCAAAATCCATATTTGTCTTGATTTGTGGGTCGAAAGAGAATTATTATCGAAACCGGAAATCGAAAAGGTTTTACAGGAACAATATTGGCGCAGCCATGGCTCTTGGGTGATTGCCAGTTAGCATTTAATGATTAATCAGAGGTGCAGAATTAGCCAGAAAACCCGCAACTTTCAGAGACTCTAGCACCGAATTGTCATCCTCTACCCAATAGTTTTGTCCTAAACGCACAAATTGACGCTGAGTTCCCGCACCAATGGTGGCAATAACGGGAACTTTTGCCTTTTGTTTGTCTCCCGATTGCAGAATACTTTTGAGAAGATTTTGACGATTTTGGTTGACGACATCTTGCAGCGATAAATTAACCATCACCATTTTAATGGTTTCGATCGGTTCCGCATCTTCGATAATTAATTGTACCCGATCATCTCGGCGATCAACTTTTCCCCACACCATTAAAGTTGCTTCCTCCACTAATAATTTTTGCAGACGTTCGTAGGTATCAGAAAACACCACCGCTTCCGATTGTCCCGAGGCATCTTCTAGGGTTAAAAATGCCATCGGAGTCCCTTTTTTGGTCATAATTTTCTTAACGGCATTTAATAAGACAATTGCACTAACTTTTTTTCTGGTTTTGTGTTCTTCTAAGTCAGCTAAATTGATAGGAGATAGGACTTGAGCGGCTCTTTGTAAAGCTTTTAAAGGATGTTCGGAAACATAAAAACCTAAATGTTCTTTTTCCAGTTTTAACTTTTCCTGTAGGGAAAAATCTTCTACTGCGGTGGCACTGGGAGACTGTTCAAACTCGGATTCTTGTTTATTTTCTGTGTTACCTCCTAGCATATCAAAAATATTCATTTGACCACTTTCTTTCTCTTTGGTGCGTTTTTGCGCCCAAGCAACTACTAATTCTAAATCTTCAATTAATTGATGGCGATTAGGTTGAATTTTATCAAAAGCACCACAATAAATTAGCGTTTCTAAAGCTCTTTTGTTGACCAATCGCAAATCAACACGTTCGCAAAAATCCCCTAAGGAAGTAAACTTTCCTCCTGTTGCTTCCCGGGCTTTTAAAATAGCCTCGATCGCATTTTCGCCCAGATTTCTAACTGCGGACAAACCAAAGAGAATTTTGCGTCCAATCGGGGTAAAATGTTTTTGCGATCGATTGATGTCGGGAGGTTCGACATCGATATTCATTTTCTGACAGTTTTCTCGATACTTTTCCACCTTATCCTGATTATCGCTACTAGCAGTTAGTAACGCTGTCATATATTCCACAGGATAATTAGCTTTTAAATAAGCGGTTTGATAGGTGACGTAAGCATAAGCGGTAGAGTGAGATTTATTAAAACAATTGGAAGCAATTAACCCGTTGCCCAGCAAAAAATTATGATCTTTCTCCACACCAATATCGTAAACGGGTTTTCTTCCCAAGGATTGACGACCGATAATTTTAACCATATTAGTAACCCAACTCTCCAGAGATTTTGGCAACGGTGCTAATAGAAATATAGCATTTCTTTGCTCAATCAGGCTCCCCAGGACAAAAAAATTACCAGATTAATAACTAAAGTGTATATTTTACCTACAATAGGTTAGGATCAAATTAAACAACATCATCGAAAATTTTGGTCTGAAACCCCGCCATTTCAGGTGGGCTTTAATTTAAATACTAGCGCATTTACACTATATATGCTAGAATGTGAGGCATGGAGAAAGCCTATTAGTTTCGATTTTACCCAACACCCGAACAAGAGTCGCTATTGCGGCACACCTTGGGCTGTGTAAGATTAGTTGACAATAAAGCTCTCTATGTCAGAACACAAGCTGGGTATGAAAGACAAGAAAGAGTAGGATACAGTCAAACTTCTTCAATGTTAACCGAGGAGAAAAAACAAGAAGAATTAGACTTCTTGAATGAGGTTAGCTGTAGTCCTTGGCCACAAGGTTTAAGACACCTATAAACAGCTTTTACTAATTTCTTTGCTGGTGGTACTAAATTTGGTTGGTTCTTCGTTACTTGGTATGGTTCGATAGGGGGGCATAAATCGACTAAATCCTTATCTGGCAAGAGACTTAATTGATTAGTTCGCTCTAGATAAGAAATAATTGACAAAAATCGCTAAATGCCTTTCTATATAAGGGTTCCATCCCTTATAACCCCCGTCCATTGCATAACACAAACCGAAGAGCCGTTTTAAGGATGTTTGAGCTTCTGTAGAGGGTAAAGATAGAGCGGTTTCTAGGGTTTGAATACTTTGGTCATATTTTCCGCTAAAACGGTAAGCTTCTGCTAAAATTCCTAATGCTGAACGTTCTATGCTTGTATCCTCTATCTGACGACTGATAGCTAAGGCGGTATTAGGTTGACAGGTTTTTTCATCGGTTGAAGCACATAAAAGAGCGATCGCTGTTTGTGGTTGACCAATATTAAGATAAATTTGCGCTTTTTGTGTTAATATTTGACTTAGTTTCCCTTTATTTCCTGTTTTAATGGCATATTTTTCTAACTTTTCTAAGGTTTCAAAGACTTGCTCATTTTGATTTAATTTTTGATAAGCTGTTGCTAAGTTTTCAAGGATAATTTGCTTTTCTTGGGGTTCTGAGGAAGCAGATAAAGCTTTTTTCCAGATTTTTACTGCTTCTTGATAATTTCCTGCTTGATAAGCGTCAATTCCCTCTTGTACCCATTGACGAGGACTCATCGATTGAGCCATCAAAGGAGCATGAAATAAGATAAAGTGAGAGGGTGTTATTTTGCCTAATCCCGAAAAAAAGACTAAGCTGGCGACAAATAGCCAGATCAAAAGACGCGAATAGGAGAAAAAGCGATGAAACACGGTTTACTAAGTCGATCATTGAATCAATGCTGTAATCTTACTATAAAAAGTTGAGGAGTGATGTAACAATGTTCAGGATAAAAATGTTAAAATTTCGTAACCTTGTCAGCTTATTAGTCTCCTTGAGTCTATTTTCAGTTAAAAGTCCAGCTATTGCTCAAATTATTCCAGATACTAGCTTAGGAATCGAAGGTGCTTTCGTTATCACTTTTAATCAACTGCTACAACTAATTCAAGGTGGTGCAAGAAGAGGTGAAAATCTGTTTCAAAGTTTTCAGGATTTTAACATTCGTGAAGGGCAGACGATTATTTTAACCAATGCCAAGGGCGTGAATAATATTTTAATTCGGGTAACAGGGAATAATCCTTCGGATATCTTAGGCAATTTATCGCTTATTAAAGCAGAAACGATTAATAATTTACTGATTAATCTACGGAGTTTGTCCCCTTTACCGAATACTAACTTATCAAGTTTAATTCAACCCCAAGACTTAGGAACAGCAAGCTTATTTTTTCTCAACCCGAATGGGATTTTATTTGGACCCGATGCGAGGTTAAACTTAGGGGGGTCATTTATCGCCACAACCGCTAATCAGATAAAATTTGCAGATGGGACGGTTTTTAGGGCAAATTTAACCCAATCTTCCCCTATTTTAACTATTAGTACCCCTATTGGTTTAGGTTTCACCTCATCTTCTCCTAAACCGATTACCCTACAAGGCCCCGAACAATCCCTTACAGGTGTTCTTCAAAGTATCCCTAAAGTGGCAGGAGGTCCGAATGAAGTTTTAGAAGGGACAAAAACCCTAATTGAGAATATTTTAACTCGCCCTGTCGGTTTACAGGTTTTTCCTAACCAAACCATTGCCCTAGTCGGGGGGGATGTGACTTTAAATAGTGGAAGTTTAACCGCTTTGGGGGGAAGAATAGAAGTCGGAAGCGTCAGAAATATGGGTAATGTCAGCTTAACTCCTGTTCCTAAGGGATGGAGGCTAGGATATGAAGGGATAGATAGTCAATCCCAAGGTCAAATTACCTTATCTCAACTGGCCTTGCTAAATAGTAGCGGGTTAGGAGGGGGCGAGATCAAGTTAACCGCTCAAAAGGTCGCTTTAATCAATGAATCTGCCATTTTATCAGTAACACTTTCTGACCAAGATGGGAGAGATATTTCAATTCAAGCGCAGGATATTCGTTTGAGTAATGGTTCGATTATTGGTACTGGAACGTTTATTGATACTCTTGGTGATAGTGGGAGTGTCATTATTAAAACCAATAATTTAACGGTACAGGGAGCATCTCTTATTGAAACCACTACCCTTGGACAAGGAAAGGGGGGAAATTTAATTATTAATGCCCAAAATGGCGTTAATGTGATTGATGATGGTTTTATTGCAGCGGGTTCTTTGGGTGCAAGTCAAGATCAAACTGGTTCAGCAGGAAACTTAATCATTGAAACACAAATTTTAAATATTAATGAAGGGGGAGAAATTCTCAATGCAACCAGTTCTGGTCAAGGGGGAAATTTAATCATTAATGCTTCAGAAAGCATTAATATAGATGATTTTGATAGTGCTATCTACACAGATACTTTCGGAAGAGGGAATGCAGGAAATCTTGAGATTAACACAAAAACTTTAAGAATAAGTAACGGGGCGCAAATTTCTGCGGCCACGTTTGATCAAGGAAAAGGAGGAGATATTCTGCTCAGAGCGAGCGATAGCCTTTACATTACAGGAATATCCTCTGATCTGAGATTTCCTAGTGGGATTTTTACCTCAACAGGGATCATTGGGTTTGATTTTCAACCTCAAGGAGAAGGGGGAAACCTTTTGATAGAAACAAGACGCTTAACCCTCACAGATGGCGCGGTGATTTCTACATCTACCATTAGTCCCAAAAATGCGGGAAACGCTGTGCTAAATATTAGCGATACCTTATCCTTAGAACGGAATGCTCGAATTACTGCCAGTACAAGTGCTGATGGCAATGCAGGTAATATTCGCTTGAATGTGGGGAATGAGCTATTAATGAATCAAAATAGTCAAATATCTACCGCAGTAACTAGAAATTCATTAGCTAGGGGTGGATTGATCGAAATCAACGCCAATTCTCTTAATCTCCAAAATCAATCAGAAATTAGCGTTCGTTCGGAAGGACAAGGCAACGCAGGTAATATTAATATTAATCTGACGGGTTTATTCAGTGCCACTAATAGTGATATTACCGCAAATGCCAATCAAGGCGCAGGGGGAGAAATTACCCTCACCGCAGATAACATCAGATTACAGGGAGATAGCGATATTCGGACGAATGTAAATAATGGAGCAGGAGGTGGCGGAAATATTACTGTAACAGCTAATTCTATCCTATTATTCAATGATAGCGATATTTTAGCTTTTTCTCGTGATGGACGAGGTGGCAACATTCAATTTAATACGCCTGTATTTTTTGGTAATGGTTATCAACCGATTTCGAGTGAAAATGATCCTAATACCCTAGATGGTAACGATAGAGTCGATATTAACGCCAGTGGTGCAGTCTCAGGTGCAATTATTATTCCAGACTTGACCTTTATTCAAAATAGTATCGTTCAGTTGCCAGAATTCTTGATTAACCCTGAAAAACTCTTAGCTAATAGCTGTATTTCACCTAATCAGGACCGCGGGGGTAGTTTTATCATAAAAGGCTCAGGAGGTGTCCAAAATCGGCCAGGAGATATGAATACTCCCTCTTATTTCCCTGAAATCATTCAACCTATTCCTGAAACACCCGCTCAACCTTGGAAAAAGGGTGATCCTATCATTGAACCGCAAGGGGTTTATTACACTCCAGACGGACGACTTTATCTTAGTCGAAAATGTTAGGATTTTTCAACTATTATCTATATTTTCCGTCAGCCAATTTTTAAAGTTTCTGATGGCTTCACTTCTCCCCAGTTGTTGACTTTGTTTAACAAATTGATTAATTAATTCAATAATCGGAATCTGAGGAAAATTGGGACTGCTTAAAGACTCAATATATTCTCCTTCTTGTAATAAATTAATCTGTAGGCCACTTTGAGTATAACGCCACAGTTCGGGAACACCTAACTGTCGATAATTATCTAAATAGGTACGGGAAGTAATATCAATTTCTAGGACTAAATCAGGGGGGGGATCACTTTCTAAATTAAGTCTATTTTTGCCAATAACGGCTTGATAGTTTTTAATATAAAAACAGGCATCAGGTTCAACTGCTTGATTCATCCGCTCGTTTTTAAATGTTGTTGATCCTAACGGTTCAAAATCAATATTGAGTACTTCTAACAAAAACTGAACCATATAACTAATGATTTCTTTATCTTTTTCATGTTCGGGTAAAGGTACCATAATTTCTAATATTCCGTTACTGTAGGATAACCGAGAAGCACGACTTTCTCCTAATTCTGATAATATTGTCTCAAATTTTTGCCAGTTAAGCTCTTTTAAAAGTAACTGTTGACCGGGATTGACGATAATTTGTTCTAAGGCTAATTGCATGGCTTTAGCTGAAAATGTTGATTTCTTAGTTTAATTATACCCTTACTCATAGGATTTCAACAAAAATTAAGCCTATTTGTAATATTCTGCCAGTTTTATTAAAGTGTTATTTCGTCGAGTAATAATTTTGGCATCAACCCCTTCAGATGGCTCTAAATGTTCAGATTCTACGAGAGATTTAATAAAATTAGAAACTTGAGGGTTTAATTCTCCTTGATGGGTTGAAGATAAGCTCGTCATTAAAGCATCATACCATAACCCATTTTCGGCATAGCGTTCTGCTTGTTCAGTTTTTTGAAGTGAATTAGCCACTTGTTGACTTAAAAAAATGGGCATTTCAACCACTCTAAATTCTGCTCGTTGAATCATCCAAACGTCAGGACTTTGACGAATAGCGACTTGCCAAAGATACTTTTTACCCACTGCTAAAGGGGTTTGATTACTGGGAAAAGAAAAGTTATGAATTCCTCCTTTTTGTTGAAATCGTACAGCCAAGACCAGCAATTTTAGACACAAGCTATACTTATGCCATCAAATCCACAATTAAAGTTAATGACCGAGCTACTTCACCTAGAAGGAGTTGTCGTTACCAATTATCAAATTATTACCGATGCAGGAATTGTTTTACATTTAGAAAATATGTCAAGAGAAAGCCAGTGCATTCATTGTGGAAGTAAAACGGAAAAACTTCATCAAAATAATGAATTAACAATCCGAGATTTACCCTTTGGAGAACAGGCATTATATCTGAGAATCAATCGTCGTCAGATGAGATGCGAGAAATGTGGGAAAAAATTCACAGAAGAACTAAATTATTTGCCGAAGAAAAGAACCTACACAGACAGATTTAGAAAAAAAATAGTGGCCGAAGTCCTGAATAGTGATCTCAAAAATACGGCAGAAAGAAATGGAGTAAGCGAACAAGAAATAGAAACGATGCTCAAAGACTTAGGAGAAGACTTAATAACCGCAAAACCTCAAGGTCTAAAAAAACTAGGAATAGATGAAATAGCCATGATAAAGGGAAAAGGAAATTACTATGCTGTGTTAGTAAATATATAGCGGTTCTCGCATCTGTGCGGCACACTTAAACCTTTGCTGATTAAGCTGTTCAGGATCGGGAATGTACCTCTTGTGAATCAGAAACGCTATAGACACAGGAAAAATTGTAGGCTTAGTAGAAAAAAGAACAGAAGAAGCATTAACAGAATATCTGAAACAGTGGGGAGAAGAGGTTTTGAGCCAAATAGAGGAAGTAAGTATAGACCTGTGGATAGGGTATAAAAATGTGGCAGAAAAACTAATGCCTCAAGCGCAAATAGTAGGAGATAGATTCCAGGTAATGAAACAAGTAAATAACGAGCTAGATGAAGCCAGAAAGGAGGTAAAAAGAGAGGCAACCAAGATAAAAAATAAGAAAAATAAAGAAAATATCTTAGCAGGAATAGCCAAGAGCAAATATACCTTATTAAAGAATGAAGGAGACTTAGTAGAGAAGGAAAGGAAAAAATTGGAAGAAGTATATAAAGTGTCTCCAAAACTTGGGGAAATGCACAAATTAAAAGAGGAATTTAGAGAAGTATTTGAGAAAAATACGGAGGGGAATGAGGGATTATTTGCCTTGAGCGATTGGATAAAAAAGGCGATGGCTTACTTTCCTAAAAGCTGCCAGACAATGAGGCGGTGGATTGACGAAATAACTGCCTATTTTGATAACCGAACAACCCAAGGAACAGTGGAAGGAATTAACAATAAACTGAAGGTGATTAAAAGGAGAGGCTATGGATTTAGAAACTTTAAAAACTTTAGTCTTAGATGTTTATTAAATTGGCATTTTGCTAGTTGATTTTACATGGTAAGTTCGGAAGAACCCAAATTACCTCATTTGTTGAGGGGGGGACTGGATGGAATAATTTACTTCCTGATCCCGATCCTGCTACTTTAGGAGGGATAGGATTAGGTTTACGCTGGTTAGTGGCTAATGGTTTAACTGTTCGTTTAGATTACGGGATTCCGTTAGTTTCTGTCGATAATTCCGGAAATTCACTGCAAGAACAAGGGTTTTACTTTTCGGTGAGATATAGAAAAGCATTCTAGCATATTCTGAGAGAATTATAATAATAGTTCTCAATTAACTTAATCCGAATCTTTATCTTTTGTCGCTTCGTTAATTTCAGCTTTTTTCTTAAAGAACGTAGGTTGGGTTGAAGCATGAAACCCAACGCCCGATTATGTTACGCTAACGCTAACCCATCCTACAAATAATTGTGCCTACCTACTTAATTTCAGCGTTTTTCTTAAAGATGAGGTATAATTAATGTCGTTTGTGCTTCGAGGCGAGCGCTCTGTTCAAACCCTCATTCTGTAAGGCTTCTGGGGTTGGTGATCGCAGTCTTGGATTTCAAAAAAGCCTAAAGATATTATCCAACCAGGTTTTTAGATTTATTCAGCCAACCCTAGTTAAAAAAGAGAGGAGTAGGTCGCCATATCTAGTCCCTTGAGAACGGAATTCGGTATGGGTCAAAGTTTCTAGAAAAGCCCTAGGGGTAGCTTGAGTATTTATACTTATTGCAAAATAGGTATGCTTTTCCTATCATAAAGTTGACTGGTAATCGTGCCGAACTAATTAGCGAAAATTTGGGTCTAAAGCCCTTGGAATGATGTTTTTATTGTATTCAGGAAGTTGAAAAAATGAAGACCAAATCGATCATAAGCTTACTATCTCTTAGCATTATGGGAATGTCAATCTATGCGGGTCAAGCTAATAGTAGTGATTACCGGGCTTTGACCCCGGAAGAAACATCACGGTTGACTGATGCTTTGCTAAAACAGGGTTGTAGGAATCCTAAAGCGATGAAATTTGATGTTGAGACTAACCTATTTGAAGCAGAAGATGCTGTGTGTGAGGGAGGAAGAAAGTATGATATTTACCTTGATAGAAACTTTAGGATTGTTTCAATGAAACCAGACTAAAAGATCAAATCCCTGAGAAGCTTTTACCGGTCGTCGCGAAGATTACCAATGAGGTATAACAAAGCCATTCTGACAGCGACACCACTGGTAACTTGTTGGGAAATTAGACTAAAATCGGGATCATCCATTAAATCGGAACTAATTTCCACCCCCCGATTCACAGGACCGGGATGAAGTACCTTAACCCCCGGTTGACAGGATTGCAAACGAGGACGAGTAATGCCAAAACTTTGATGATATTCCCGTAAACTGGGCAAAAGATTGGCAGTCATGCGTTCTTTTTGCAGTCGCAGGGTCATCACAAAATCGGCCTTTTCTAAAGCTGGTTCTAAATCCCAGTGGAGAAATAGGCGATCGCACAATTCCCCAAAATATTTCGGCAGTAGGGTGGGGGGTGCGGACAAATGTACTTCCGCCCCAGCCGTGGTTAAACTCCAGATATTGGAACGAGCGACACGAGAATGGAGTATATCCCCGACAATAGCGATTTTTTTGCCCTCTAACAGTTCTAAACGGGGATTTTCCTCATCTAACAGACAACAGATCGTAAACAGGTCTAAAAGTCCCTGGGAGGGGTGTTCGTGTTGACCGTCCCCAGCATTAAGAATACTGACCCCCGACTGCAAACGATCCATTTCTGCGGCAATTAAATCGGGAACTCCCGACTGTTGATGTCGGATGACAAAGATATCCGTACCCATGGCCACATAGGTTAAAGCGGTGTCGAGAATCGTTTCCCCCTTAGTCAAACTGGAACTACCCGGGGCAAAATTGAGAACATCGGCCGAGAGACGTTTCGCCGCTAGTTCAAAACTACTACGGGTGCGGGTGGAAGGTTCAAAAAAAAGATTTGTCACCACTTGACCTTGTAGGGCCGGCACTTTCTTGGTACGTCGGGAAAGAACTTCACGAAAACTAGAGGCCGTTTGTAGCAGGGTTTGGTATTCTTCCGGTTGCCAGTCTTGCAATCCCAAAATGTGGTGTCGGATCCAAGTGAAAGCCATAGGCGTTAAGGAGGCGGTAAAAACGGCAAATTTCGTCTATGCTATTGTAGGATTTCTTTGCATCAGGTTAATAAATAGGGTTTATGAGAATTAATTTTTCCTTCTGTCAGATCACTCTTGCGATCGCTTTATTTCTCAATCCCTTGCCGGCGATCGTTGCCCAGACTGCCACCTCTGGGGAAATGGTATCACCGACCACGGGCATTAATTACACTCGCCTGAAAAATTTCCTCGCTCAACAAAATTGGCGGCAAGCTAACGATGAAACCCGTAATTTAATGCTGAAAGCAACCGGACGGGAATTACAGGGCTGGTTTACCATGGAAGACCTGCAAAAATTGGCCTGTTGGGATCTGCAAAAGATGGATCAACTCTGGAAAGAAGCTTCCGGGGGTCGTTTTAGTTTCAGTACCCAATTTCGCATTTTTATCGAGACGGGTAATCGACCGGGGCGCTTAGTGGCGATCGAAAATTTTCAAACTTTTGGCGATCGCATCGGTTGGCGTAAAGATGGTGATTGGATTATTTTTAAAGAGAATCTTAACTATACCCTCAATGCTCCCGTCGGTCATCTGCCGGCGCCCCGGGACGAATATCAGATCGCCGGTGGTCGCCTAGAATACACCACCCTCGCCCAAAGATTAGTTACCTGTAATATTGTTAGCTTAGGGCAAAGCAAACAATAGACCTCTTGTAAAAATCAAAAATTGTTGTTAGGGTTAGGAGTCAGTAGTCAGTAGTCAGTAGTCAGGAGAATTAAGTAAGAATGAATAATAATCAATTAAATAGTCTATTGACAGATTTTAGGCAATTTAATCCTTATTTTTGCCGTTTTTGAACCCTCAAAAATTAATTATGCCAGAGGTTAAATAATCACGGCGATCAATTCTGTAGAATAAAATTTAAGGAAAAGCTTCTCTCCTCATCTTCCTCTTCCTTTTCCGATTTCCTAGCACTTTTTCCGCCAAAAACCCCTAAATTTAACAATGATTAAACGATCCGTTAACGTATCGAGAGCGATCGGTTCGTCGATCGCCGTTTCCCTAATTATCACCGGTTGCGCCCCCCAAACCCCCCAAGCCACTGGACCGGCGGCTGTTCCCGTCAAACTGCAAACCCTCGGCACCGACAAATTAGTGCAAAGTAGCGAATTTGTGGGTACTTTGATCGCCCAAGAGCGTGTTAGCGTCTCCCCTCAGATTACCGGTCGGATTCGGACTATTTTCGTTAAATCTGGCGATCAGGTAACTCAGGGACAAAAAATCGCCGAATTGGATCCCGAACAACAACAGCAACAGGTAAACGCGGGCATCGGCCAGGTAAATTCGGCCAAAGCGAACCTGAATGCGTCTGAGGCGGATTTAAGGCAAAGACAAGCGCAAGCGAGGGCAAATAAAGCCCAAATTGCCCAGAATCGGGCAAATGTGGCCAATGCCGAAGCCAATGTGAAAAGTCAGATCGCCACCTTGAGCGCCGCCGAAGCTGATTTACAGAGAGCGAGAGCTAATTTAGATTTGGCGGAAAAAAACCTAAAAAGAGCCGAATTTCTGGTCAAACAAGGCGCACAGCCCCAACAGGACTTAGATGATCGCCGCCGCGACATTCAGGCCGCCAGGGCGGAAGTAGAGGCCCGGTCTAAAAATCGTGATGCGGCCCGTCAACAGGTGACGGCGGCTAGAGCTACCCTACAGGCAAACAAAGAAGCATTAAATATCGCCATTCAAAACGAATTAGCCTCACGGCAACAGGTGGCGGCGGCAGCGGCAACAGTGAACAGTCGTCAAGCAGCGGTAGCCAGCACTGAGGGGCAATTAGGGGCGACGCGCCAGAATTTAGTTTTTAACACCATTACCGCCCCGATTGATGGTTTTGTCGGCGATTTTAATCAAAGAAAAGTCGGCGATATTATCTCCCTGGGTGAAGAATTAACCTCGTTGACTAACAATAAAACTTTGGAACTAAATGTGCAGATTCCCGTGGAATTACAACCGCGTCTGCGCGTCGGGTTGCCCGTGGAAATTATTAATCCCGATGGCAGCCCCGGGGTTCGCGGTCAAGTAACTTTTATTTCTCCCACCGTTTCCCAAGCTACCCAATCGGTTTTAGTGAAATTTGCCTTTACTAATGATGGCAGTCTTCGCAATAACCAATATGTGCGGACGCGGTTAATTTGGGATCAAAAACCGGGGGTATTAATTCCCACCACGGCAGTGACTAGCATCGGGGCGCAAAATTTTGTTTTTGTCGCCGAAAAAGAAAAGGCTAAAGAAGGTCAAGAAAACGCCGAGGAGCGTTTAGTGGTCAGACAAAAACCAATTCAAGTCGGCACAATTCAAGGGCAAGCTTATCAGGTTATTTCTGGAGTAAATGCCGGGGAAAGAATTGCTATTAATAATATTCTTTCTCTCCGAGATGGTACAGCTATAACTGTTAGTCAGCAGTAATTTTTATGAGTAATTCGATTACCGTTCGTCCCCTGTCAGCGCAACTAATTACCGCCGAAAGTTTCCGTCCCTACGGTCAATTAATAACCCCTAGCCATGATGGGAAAATGTTTGATGAAAGCGATGCACAACTGCATTTAAAAAACGGTGTGCCACGTTTTTATATTATGCGTTTACAGACTCGCGGACGTAAATTTAAGCGAATTACTCGTCATAGTCAATGTACCCAATGTCTTGGTTCTTTGGGGGGACAAGAGTGGTTTTTAGGAGTGGCCCCCCCTAGTCCTTATCCTCAACCGGATTTAGAAAAATTAAAGGTTTTTCGCATCCCTGGGGACTGTTTTATTAAATTAGAGGTGGGAACTTGGCACGCTGGCCCACTTTTTGATCAACCGGCGATCAATTTTTATAATCTCGAATTGAGCGATACTAATATTGTCGATCATTTTACTTATAATTTTGCCCAAGAGCAGTCAATAGAATTCGAGATTGTTGATTAAAAAAAATAATTTTTTTACTTAACTTTTCGCAATCCTTTAGAAAGATAGGCAACGAAAAAAGCTAACACTCCTGTCATTCCTACCTCAAAATAATTGGCCATGAGAATAGCGGTAAAAAAAAGGAGCAAGATAATTAATATAGTCCGCTTTTGTTCAGATAATTTCATCTCTAATTGCCTCTAATTCGGTTTTAATACTTAATGGTTGATAACCTAAAGAAAAAGCAAGAGAACTATCAAGAGAAACATCCTGCGGACGCGGCGCAATCATGGGAAAATCGCACTGTAAACAGGGTTTTATTTGTTCTCTGGGAATATTAAAAACTGCCGCCATTAGTAAACCAAATTGATAACGAGAAACTCTTTCTTTACCTCCCAGATGAATAATCCCTTGCACTTTTTCTAATGCCAAAAGTAAACCATTCACCGCACTATTAACCCCAACAGCTGTACGATATTCATCGGTAAATAGAGATAGTTCTTTTCCCTCTTGCAGGGTTTTTAAAAAGGGTTGCAGAAAACTATTAGCGGTGGGAGAAGGGGAACCAAACATCAAAGGCATTCGACAAATAGCCGCCCGAGGATATATTGCTAAAATACCCTTTTCCGCCGCTACTTTTTGCTCACCGTAGACACTGACGGGAAAAACAGGATCATTTTCGGAATAGGGGGCATTTTTACCATCAAAAACTAAATCGGTAGAGGTAAAAACTAGCGGTATTTGATATTGACTACACAAACGGGCAATTTCTAGAGAAGCTGTCAGATTAATTGCCTCGGATGCTTGGGGAAATTCTTGACAGAGATTCGGTTTTGATTGGGCAGCCGCATGAATTACCGCGTCGGGTTTAATCTGTTGAAAAAGTTCTTTAACTGCGGCTAAGTCTGTTAAGTTAATTTTAATTAAATTCGGGTCATTACTATTGACATTGTGATTAAAGTATGTACCAAAACTTGCCCAGTATGAGCGAGTTTTTTGGTAAATATGCCAACCTAAAAACCCACTAACTCCAGTGATTAACAGCCTTTTCATAGTTTAGAGATTAAATCCTTTTTCGTAGACTAAAAACTGCACTTGCGGTTCCAAAGGTTCACTAACTAAACCAATTCCTGCAAATCCCCATCGCTGCATCAGTCCCTTTAATTGTGTTCCTGAGAGAGTTTCCACAGAAAAATTATTGGCTAAATCCTGAGCATGGGTATTGATATAACTTAAAGCATCGTAGGATTCTTTAAACAGAAGCAGATAACTAGCCGGAGTTTCGCTTTCACCTTTTCTCAGACGCGCTACTAGATATTGTCCGTCTTGTTTTGACCTGAGTAAATAATGCGTAGTTGCTAACATAGTTTATTAAGTGAAAAGTGAAAAGGAAAAAAGGGGTTGGGTGGGGGTACATCCCATTTTTGTAAATCTACTGAGTTGGGATTTTTAAAGGGAAACTATCTTCTAAAATTGGTCATTACTTCCGATTTTACCACTCAATCCAAGCCTTTGGGGGGTTCTACCCCCCAAACCCCCCGTTGGGGGCGTGGCGCCGCCCCCAAACCCCCCGCGCATTAGCTTTTCGGTGGGATGC
>NZ_JAPZQM010000391.1:0-9658 GCF_027530565.1 Microcystis sp. LE19-10.1B
AAATCCTTATCTGGCAAGAGACTTAATTGATTAGTTCGCTCTAGATAAGAAATAATTGACAAAAATCGCTAAATGCCTTTCTATATAAGGGTTCCATCCCTTATAACCCCCGTCCATTGCATAACACAAACCGAAGAGCCAAAATCAATAACTAAAATTTTATAGCTATACCTATGACCACTCCCACGATCGAGTTTTTTGTCGGTTTATCAGAAGAATTAAGCGGTGTTAGTCTCCGCAAAAATAAAAGTACCGGGATTCGCAATGTCCTGATGACTTTTAAAACCCTGAAAGCGATCGAACGTTTCCAAAGTTTCACCACCCGCACCTACGGCGATCTCCGTCTCACCGATGAGGAAGGAGTGATTATAGTTATTCCCAACTCGACTAAGTTTATTTTTGGAGGAGATGAAGGAGATGAAATTCAACGGGTAGAATGTGGTTTTGAAATCACCGATGAACACTGGGAGCGTTTTCTGCGCTTTATGAATCGTTATGCAGCCGCTAACGGGATGGGGTATCAGGATAAGTGAGAAGTGGGAAGTGGGGTGTAGGGTGTGGGGTGTAGGGTGTGGGGAGAACAAATAAAAATAATCTCCTGACTACCGACTTGAAAGAGGGTGTAGGGTGTGGGGTGTAGGGAAAGAAACATCTTTCATCTGTGGGGGTGAAAATTTTTTCATCGGGACTGACTCCTGAACTCTGATAGCCAAAAACCAGCTAAAATAAGGATAAATTTAGTCAAGAAACCATGAAAATAGCGATTACTGGGGCGACGGGATTTGTGGGTAGTAGATTGGTGGTCAAACTCTATGATCGCGGCGATGACATCCTAATTTTGACTCGCAATCCCGATAAAGCCCGAAGAATTTACCCAAAGTCAATCTATCCTAAGATAGAGATTATTCCCTATATCGCCACAGAATCGGGGGATTGGCAAAAAGAGATTTGCGGATGTGACGCGGTGATTAATCTAGCGGGAGAACCGATTTCGGAACGCTGGACCGGTGAAGCAAAACGAGCAATCGTCGCTAGTCGGGAAATCGGCACCGAGAAAATTGTCGAGGCGATCTCGCGTAGCGAGCGCGTTGCGACCGCACTGGCCGACCAGAAACCGAAAGTTTTAATTAACTCCTCGGCGATCGGTTACTATGGAACCAGTGAAACCGCTAGTTTTGACGAAAATAGCCCTCCCGGTGACGATTTTCTGGCAGATGTCTGTAAAAAGTGGGAAACAGCAGCCCAAAAAGTTAAAGATTACGGCACTCGTTTAGTCATTCTTCGCACGGGTATTGTTTTAGGCAATGGGGGGGCCCTGGGGAAAATGATCCCACCCTTCAAACTTTTTGCCGGCGGACCGATTGGGAGCGGTCGTCAGTGGTTTTCTTGGATTCATCGGGATGATTTAATTAATTTAATTATCTATTGTCTCGATCGCCAGGGAATTAGCGGTACTTTCAACGCTACTGCACCCAATCCCGTCCGGATGAAAGAATTCTGTCAGATTTTAGGGGAAGTAATGAATCGTCCTTCTTGGTTGCCAGTGCCAGATTTTGCCCTCGAAATTCTCTTGGGAGAAGGAGCAAAAATCGTCTTAGAAGGTCAAGAAGTGCTGCCAAAAGCCACTCAAGCGATCGGTTTTGACTATCGTTATCCTAATCTAGAAGCGGCCTTACAAGAAATCGTCCCGAAAATGTAGAAAGCTGATACACTGGGGGGAAAAATTCTCAATACTAACGGTCTATGATGAATCTTTCCGAGCCGACAGCAAATTATTGTTTTTGCACTTTAGCCCTAAGAGAAAAGTATCAAAAATTAACTAAAACTTTGGCTGAATATTTACAAAAATACGCCCCTCAGAGCAGTCTAGTGGTGGGAACTGATGCCCCTCAGTATTTTGATAATAGTCCCAATGTTATGGCTTTTAAACATACTCAAAAAGGTATTTTACATTGTTATAATGATAAACGCTTTGTTCTAGAAGAAAGTTTAAAGTTATTTCCGACAGCTATTTTTATCGATGCGGATACAAGACTAATAGAATCATTACCGGACAATCTTGATTTTACTCCAGGTATCGTTGGTTGTCATCAGAGTATGGTTGAGCATAATAAAAAATATCGTCCTCGGGATTTACCTAATTTAATCAGGGTTTCTGAAAAACTAGGAATTCCGAGTGAACAAGTAAATTGGATTGGAGAGTCTTTATTTATAGTCACTAGAGATGGAGGGAAAGAGCAAGAGTTTTTGCATTTTTGGGGGAAGATAGCACTCTATTTAGAAATGAAAGGAATGCACAGTGGCGAAGGCAGTATTATGGGACTAGCGGCAGCAAAAGTCGGGTGGACAGTAGATACCGGTGAAGCTTGGTTAATCCTCAAAAATAAAAGCAATCACCTTGATGCCAGTTATCAACCTCCCATTAAAAAAGATTTTTGGCAACCCCTCCAAAAAAGACTAGGCTATCATTATCGTCTCAATTTAGCCCGACTGAATGCCCTAAAAAACTACGATTTTTACTATCGCTAATCTATTTTTCACTCCAGACGGGATGGGAGAATAAAGAGGCGGCCACTCTCACCCCGCGCAGTTGATTTAACAGGGGTAAATGGCCCACGGGAGCGCTTAAATCCCAGATAAATTCCTGCGGGTATTTTGTCCAATTATTGCCATTTTTCCAGCCAATTTTCGGCCAGAGTTTCGGGAAATCTTGACCGACACCGAGCCATAATTTGCGCTGCACCGACCAACCGAATTTCCCTTCCGAATGAACTAACCAAAGATTATCAATAGTCTGAATGTCAACCTTGGGAAAAGCTTCTACTTCCGTAAAATAGACCCATTTCCTCTGTATTGCCCCTTCTCCTGCTAATTCACAGAGTTTTTGACGGGTAAGACTATCGGCAGTTTGAAAATCCTGTTTAGCCAATAATTCCTGTAAAAGTCGATAATCGATACCTTTAGCACTATCGAGGGGAACAACCCCCGTGGGAAAATAATTAGCTAAAAATTCCTTGCTCTGAGCGCTATTATCTTGATAGAGCAATTGATAAGCCTTACCTGTCACCAGATTAACGGGAGTGGGACGCTGGGCTAATAAAAAATCTCTCAATACAGTTAGGCCACCTTCTCCGGCCCCAGCTAATTGTGTCAGGATCTGTAATTGATTTTTCGGCGACTCGGTGGCTAATTGACTCATCTTACGGGTAATATCCTCGCTCTGTTCTTCTACTAACACGCCATTCTGGTCAGTCATATCATCACTTTTAAGACCACTCCTTCAATACTATTACCACTATTTCGGGGTCGCTGCTCGATTTTTTCCAGACAAAAAAGGGATTTTTAGCGGGTGGTTGATCGTACACTGAAAGAGAGAACTATTTTGGTTATCTAGATCACCGACGGTCAAATTTCCCTTGACTGAATCGGTGATGGGCAGAGATTGTAACAAAAATTATCGATTGCTTGACAAAAAACACCGATTATGCTATCAACTGAACCTAAAATCAGCAATTCCGGACAAAAATATTTAGCCTATCAAGATTGTCTATCCCCGAATCAAACCCTGTTACCCCTGACAGCCAAGGTTAATAACCGCGATTGTCTAGAAATCGGTGGTTGCGATGTGACCACCCTAGTGGAGCGTTTCGGTTCACCCTTGTATATTGTCGATGAAGTTACCCTCCGCACTGCCTGTCGTCAATACCTGCAAGGTTTCCAGACACATTATCCCGGAGAATCTAGGGTAATTTATGCCTCGAAAGCGTGGAATTGCCTGGCTGTATCGGCCGTGGTCGCTAGTGAAGGATTAGGTTTTGATGTGGTGTCGGCCGGAGAAATTCATACGGTGTTAACCGCTTTAGACCAGATCAATAAAACCGCTGTGCCGATATACTTTCATGGTAATAACAAATCGATCGCCGAGTTAGAATATGCGATCGAGCATAACTGCATTATTATCGTTGATAACTGGCTAGAACTAGAAAATCTGGTTAAATTAGGCGAAAATCGTCCTGATACCCCTATTCCGATCCTGTTGCGTTTAACCCCCGGCATCGAGTGTCACACCCACGAATATATTCGCACGGGTCACTTAGACAGTAAATTTGGTTTTGACCCCCATCAAATCGAAGCGGTATTTGACTATGTTTTAGCTCATCCGCAGCTGAATTGTCTGGGTTTACACGCTCACATCGGTTCCCAGATTTTTGAACGTCAACCCCACCAAGACTTAGCCTCTGTGCTGGCAGATTGGTTTAAATTAGGATTAGAACGGGGTTTACCCCTAGAGCAATTAAATGTGGGTGGTGGTTTAGGAATTCGCTACCTCGAAAGTGATGACCCCCCAAGTATCGAGGAATGGGTGCAAGCAGTGTCCTTAGCAGTGGCCAAAGCTTGTCAGGAAAGAGGTATCGCTTATCCCCTGCTCATTGCCGAACCGGGACGCTCTCTGATTGCCACCGCTTGCGTAACGGCCTATACAGTGGGTAATCGCAAAGAAATCCCCGAAATCCGCACCTATATCGCCGTCGATGGCGGAATGTCCGATAATCCCCGACCGATTACCTATCAATCGGTTTACCGGGCCGTGGTCGCTAACAAAATGAGTCAAGAATGTCAGGAAGTGGTGACAATAGCTGGAAAACATTGTGAATCTGGCGATATTCTAATTAAGGATATTACGCTACCGAAAACCAACCCGGGGGATATTTTAGTGGTTTTAGCCACAGGAGCCTATAACTACAGTATGGCTTCTAATTACAACCGCTTACCCCGTCCGGCGGCGGTAATTGTCCAAAATGGAGAAGCTAATCTGATCCTTGAACGGGAAAATCTGGCGGATTTGCTGCGTCAAGACCGTTTACCGAAAAATTGGGTTTAAAGCCTCGCCCTTTTAGGGCGACTTTATAGGATGTATGATATTAAGAATAGCGGGCAGGGTAAGCAACCGCTTAAAAAACCCAGTCATCAACCGATGAACGCACCTTGAAAACTAGAGTTATGGGGTTCTATAGGGGAATGCTCCTATAGGTAAAAGCTCTAAGCGTCAAGTACCAAAGAAACCAATTATTTTAGAGGTTTTGAACTGTATCGTAGGGCATACGAGAACAGGCTTCTGTAATGGAGCGAAAGTCTGAGGAGAGAACCACCTCTGGGTTGGATTTCGCCAGGAATCTAATTCAAGTGGACTCGTTGAGCCAGAAATTCACAGCAGTGATGCTAGAAGAATCCACGTCCGTTTACGGCGTGGGGTATGTCAACCAATCGACTCTCCTTAATATAAACCTCATCGCTATCGTCCCCCATGTCGGGTTTTTTTCTGGACCCTCGCCGGTTATTGTCCTGGATTCTCAGCCATGGTCTGTCAGTCCTAGACTTTGGGTTAGTTCTCCTCCTTACCTATATGCTGCTGCTAATTATCGGCGAGCGGCGTACCTTTTGGATGGTGCGAGGACTAATCTACTTAATGCTGGCCTCGGTGATTAGCGATGCCCTAGGATTGCGCTTGCTGGGGTTAGTCCTAGAAAAATTGATTTTGGGGGCAGCCGTAGCGATCGCTGTGATTTTTCAGTCGGAATTTCGCCGTTTTTTAGAATTATTGGGCAAAGGTCAAGTATGGGAATTATTTAAAAAAAGTTCCCCCACTCCCAAGACCGATAATGTCATTGATGAGTTAGTGGACGCGGTGAAGGATCTATCTCAAAATCGCACCGGTGCGCTGATGGTATTAGAAACCAGTGGCAATCTCGACACCAAGGTGTTTGTCAATCCGGGAGTGATGCTAAATGGCGAAGTATCTAAGGAATTAATTCAAACTATTTTTCAAACTAAAACTTTACTGCACGATGGGGCTGTATTTATTCGGGGCGATCGAGTGGTGGCCGCTGGTGTTATTCTACCCCTATCGGAGCGCAGTACCTCTAGGCAATTAGGCACCCGTCATCGGGCAGCCATGGGCATTACCGAAAGGCTAGATAATTGTATCTGTATTGTGGTTTCTGAGGAAACTGGCTCGATTTCCCTCGCGTCGGGGGGTAATTTGGATCGGCCTTTAACCAGTAGTAAACTAAAAGAGCTGCTCGAAGCGAAGTTTTCTCCGTCGGGAGAGGGGGAAGTGGTCGCACCGAGTTGGGGACGTTTAGGGCGTACAATTGGCTTAAAAGGTCGTCTAATCTTAGAAAAATTCTCCCGTTCGCCCAGCGCAACCCCGAAAGATAGAAAATGACTGTTAAACCGAGCTTATCACCAGAATTACCTACGGATTTAGATAAAAACCGTTTGCCTCAGCACGTCGCAGTGATTATGGATGGGAACGGTCGTTGGGCGAAAAATCGTGGTTTACCCCGGATTATGGGCCATCAACGGGGAGTAGATGCACTCAAAGACTTGCTGCGCTGTTGTCGCGACTGGGGGATTCCCGCTTTAACTGCTTATGCTTTTTCGACGGAAAATTGGGGTCGTCCCCTGGAGGAAGTAGAGTTTTTAATGACTCTATTCGAGCGGGTTTTGCGGCGGGAATTAGAAGAAATGATGCAGCAAAATGTCAAAATTCGCTTTATTGGTAATTTATCAGCCTTGCCAGAGTCTTTAAGACGGGAAATTGCTAAATCTCAAGCAGAAACTAGCAAAAATTCCGGTATTCAATTTACGGTGGCTACTAATTATGGTGGCCGAGAGGAGATCGTGCAAGCTTGTCAGGCGATCGCTCGTCAGGTGCAACAGGGTTTAGTCTCCCCAGAAGCGATCGATGAATCTCTCTTTGAACAGTATCTTTATACTGCTGGGATTCCTAACCCAGACCTGTTAATTCGCAGTAGTGGGGAAATGCGAATTAGTAATTTTTTACTATGGCAAATGGCCTACGCGGAAATCTATGTTACTGACACCCTCTGGCCCGATTTCGATCGAGTGCAATTTCACCGCGCTTTAAAAGATTATCAGGGTCGTCATCGTCGTTTTGGCAAATTATAAGGGCTGCAGCCCAAATTGCTCAAAATAGCCACTGTGGGGCAGTTAAAGGACAATTTTTGATTTTTACAAGAGGTCTGATCACTTTTAATCTTAAACTCCCTGGGGCAACGGTTAAACTGCGACGAGAGGTCGTTTGTGATCTGCTCGATTTCCCCAATACGGTAATCCGTAAATCGGCTGGAGCTAGACTTTTTCCCCGGCTAAAATAAAATAGGGGAGAGAATAACTATCGACGATAAGCAGTTTTAAGATTATGGGATTCTTTGACTCAGAAGTGGTTCAACAGGAAGCTAGACAGCTATTTGAAGATTACCAGTCTCTCACACAACTAGGCAGCGAGTACGGTAAATTCGATCGAGAGGGTAAAATAATCTTTATCGATAGGATGGAGGAGTTAATGGAACGCTACAAGATATTTATGAAGCGTTTTGAGTTATCTGAGGATTTTTCCGCCCAAATGACCGTAGAACAGCTAAAAACCCAATTAGGTCAATTTGGTATGACTCCCCAAATGATGTTCGACCAAATGCAGCAAACCCTTGAACGGATGAAGGCAGAGATTCGCTAAAATTGCCGATATTTATCGGGTATTGGCTGCCTTTTACCCGATAATGTCCTCTCCAGATTACTGCTCGGAAAATTGGGGTTTCTGCGGTTTTTTGAGAACAATGATCTAATAATTTTAAGTAGGTTAGCTGATGAACTCCAGGCCAGATTCACAAGAGAATATTGAGCCACCTCAGTATAGTGAAAAAACTAACCGCATTCAGGCAATCAGTCAACTGATTAAGGCAATAACCCCGTTAATTTGGGCTATAGTTGTTCTAGTGGTTATCTTGCCTCTTTTAGGGAAAATTTGGCTAGGAACTGCCGGCAATGAACCGTTAAAAACTAGGGTTGCTACCGAAACTAACCTAGAGATTCCCATCACTATACCCGAAAAATCTAACAGTCAAATCGATCGGGAGATTAGCCAAGCTTTACAGACAGCGAGAGCAAATTCTCAAAGCTTCGCCCTAGGAGAAATTGAGGGATGGGTGGAGGAGTTGATGACACGAGTAGATCAGGGTTTTCTGCCTTGGTATTTTAACTATTTCAATCAAAAACAATTTGAGGGCAAGGCCTTTTTAAGCGGATTATACTCCTCGATCGCTCACTGGGTCAATACAGATAATCCACCCCCGGAACAGGTGGTGGCAGAAAATTTGACCAAAACTATTCAAACCGAGTTTACTAAACGGGTAATTCGTCCCCAAGAGGCTCAATTGCGTCTAGAGAGAATTACTAGGGATGCCGTTAATTTATATGTCAATAATTTAAGCAATGAATTAGAGAATATTCAGGCCAGTTATCAAATTCCCCAAGGTAAATGGGATCGTTATCTTAGCGATATAGCCATAACAATTCAAGATACCGAGGGCAATATTTCTAACACATCAATTAAACTTTTAGTCGGTGGTGCCACTGCTTTGGGAGTTAAATCTCTCATCCCAGTGGTGAAAGTGGGCAGCACAGTTTATTTGTCCCTAGCGGGAAAAACCGGGGCGAAAATTGCCACTAAAACCGGTGGAGCAGTAGCGAGTAGTTTTGGCGCAGAATTAATCGATCCAATCGTGGGAATTGGTTTGATAGTTTGGGATTTATGGGACTATCAGCACCGGGTAAACATTGAAAAAACGATTCTGCGGGATACCATTTTTAATTATTTACAGGAAGTCAAATATGATCTAGTCAATAATCATCAAGGTAGCGTCCTTTCCTCTATTTATCAAATTGAAGCCAGTGTCAATAAATCCTTAGTGAGAACCTAAGTAGGGTTGGCTGAAAAAGTTTGTTGGTGGGGTTAGGAGTCAGGAGTACAATTGCATGAATGGGGCTATTATGAGGAATAAAAATATATTTATGAATCTATTCTTTCTATTAAGAGTAAATTAGATACTGGAGTAAAGTTTAAAAAAAACTGAGAAAATACACAAAATCCAGATACGCTAAAAAAGTATATCTTCACTTTCAAAGCGTAAAGCGCGAAAGCGCAAGCGCGTCGGTGAAACCGAGGGTTCCTTCAAACCGACATTTTAGGTAAGTATCTAATCACAATTAATTACACATCTAAGCCACTACTCCGTCAGACTTCTGCTGTGATCAGTAAACAGTGAACTGAAAACTCAAATCCGCTCCCGTCTCCTGTATCCCGTCTCCCGTCTCCTGTCTCGGAGTCTCCTGTCTCGGAGTCTCGACTAGGAAATTAATTTTGCACGACTACTTAAATATAATATTCGAGACCTAATTTTTTTGATTGATTTATTAATAACTTTAATTTATATTCCCTTTCTTGTTGTTTTTTTTACCTATTAGTATAGTCGTTGCTATTTGGGAAGAAATGACTGAGGACAAAGATTAAAAGGAGTATCCCCCATTTCTTCTTATCAAATGGCCTTAGCTCATCATAAAGGTCAAAGGTATTAAAGGTGTAAAGGTTACTGCCAACCGCGCAAATTAAAATAACCCACACAAAAATCAGCCCCTTTTCTGTAAAATTGGCAATAAATGGGACTCAATATGATCAAAAATGCGCGGCATATTTTTAATCCGTAGGGTGCGCTCTTCGATAGCGTAACGCACCGACAATTGTGGTGGGTGATTTTGGTTATGGTGGTGGGTTACGCGTTGCTAACCCACCCTACTG
>NZ_JAPZQM010000200.1:0-13565 GCF_027530565.1 Microcystis sp. LE19-10.1B
GGGATCCCCCCGCCTATCGGCACCCCCCTTATCAAGGGGGGCAGGGGGGATCCCCCCGCCTATCGGCACCCCCCTTATCAAGGGGGGCAGGGGGGATCGAACCTAAAATCCATTTTCAATTTAATTCCACCCACCCACTTAAACTGGTGAACATTTAACTTAACTAACGATGAAACAAGAAAAGATCACTCTCAGTCAACTCGAAGGCTTTCTATTTAAGGCGGCGGACATTCTGCGCGGCAAAATGGACGCTTCCGAGTTCAAAGAATTTATCTTTGGGATGTTGTTCCTCAAACGCTTGTCAGACGAGTTTGAGCGCAAGCAAGCGCAACTCAAGAAACAATATGCACACCTCCCAGATCCGTTGCTGCTGGCCGAACTCCTAGAAAGCGAAACCTCCTATGGAGAAACATTTTTCGTACCTCCTCGCGCTCGCTGGCATCAATCCTGGCGCGACGAAAACGGCCAGGAAGTGCCGCCGCTCAAACACCTTAAGCAGGACATCGGCAATATGCTCAATAAGGCATTAGCGGCGGTAGAGGATGCTAACGATGCCTTGGCGGGAGTGCTGAAGAATAACATCGATTTTAATGCTACCAAGGGCAAAACCAAGATACCTGACCACAAATGGAAGGATTTACTAGATCATTTCAATCAGCCCCAATTTGTGCTGGTCAACGATAATTTTGAGTTTCCCGACCTATTGGGTGCAGCCTACGAGTACCTAATCAAATACTTTGCCGATAGTGCCGGGAAGAAAGGGGGAGAATTTTACACGCCGGCCGAGGTGGTGCGGCTGTTGGTACAGTTGGTCAAACCCCAAGCGGGCCATACTATCTATGACCCTACCGTGGGGTCGGGCGGTTTCCTTATCCAGTCCTATCAATATGTGGAGGAACAGGGGCAAAATCCCCAGAATCTGGCACTCTACGGACAGGATTCTAACGGTACGGTCTGGTCAATTTGTAATATGAATATGATCCTCCACAACATCACCCGCTTCACCATTGAAAACGGGGACACTCTCGAAGATCCGCTCATTTTAGAAAACGGACAGATTCGCAAGTTTGACCGAGTTCTCGCTAATCCGCCCTTTTCCCAGGATTACAGCCGGGCTAATCTCAAGTTTACCAACCGCTTTCGCGAATTCTGCCCGGAAAAGGGGAAAAAGGCGGATCTGATGTTTGTCCAGCACATGATTGCCAGTCTTAAACCCGACGGCCACATGGCCACTATCATGCCCCATGGGGTGCTATTTCGGGGGGGGAAAGAGAAGCTGATTCGAGAGATCTTAATTGAGGATGATCTGATTGAGGCGATTATTAGTTTGCCCCCGGGGTTATTTTATGGCACGGGTATCCCGGCCTGTGTGTTGGTGGTGAATAAAAATAAACCTGATGAATTACGCGATAAAATCCTTTTTATTAATGCCGATCGAGAATATGCTGAGGGAAAAAACCAGAATAAATTGCGCCCCGAAGACATTGAAAAGATCGATTATGTCTTTACCCACAAGCGAGAATATCCCAAATATAGCCGCTTGGTAGATAAGTCGGAAATTGTCGAAAAACACGACTTTAATCTTAATATTCGCCGCTATGTGGATAATACGCCAGATCCCGAACCGGAGGATGTAAAAGCTCACTTGATGGGGGGTATTCCGCAGGCTGAAATTGCCGCACAACAGGATACTTTTGCTAAGTTTGGCATCAATACAAATACCCTATTTAGACCCCTACGCCCCGGCTATGCTAGTTTTTGCCCAGAAATTGCCACGAAAGCCGCTATTAAAGAGAATCTGGAAGCTAATCCCGATTTACAAGCAAGGATAAGCGACCACTATACTACGCTTAAAAATTGGTGGCGAGAAGCGCGGGATGATTTTGCCAAGTTGGAGGGAAATAATATTATGCCCCAAGTGCGGCAGCAATTACTGAGCAGCCTTAAACAGCAGCTGATTCCTTTGGGGGTTTTGGATGAGTTTAAATCGGCGGGGGTGTTTGTTAACTGGTGGCAGCAGATTCGCTATGATCTAAAGACTATTATTAACACTGGCTGGCATCATACTCTTATCCCTGATCAGTATTTATTAGCGGCATTTTTTCAGGCGGAAGAGGCGGAAATTGAGGAACTGGAAAGTAAGATTAGTGCAGTCCAAGGGGAGTTAAGCGAAGCGGTGGAATCAGCGCAAGAGGTGGCGAATTATGAACCAGAAGAGGAAGAAACTGTTAGCGCCGCATCGATTAAGAAATGGCTTAAAGAGTTGATAGATGACCTGAAGCAATCCCAGGGCGATTCAGCAGCCAGAGAGCGCCAATCTTACCAACAAGAATACAATGTTATTACTGACATTGAGAACCGGATCAAGTTACTTAAGAATACACTTAAGGAACAGCAGAGTCAGCTTGAGTTAAAGCTGCGCTTAAAACGGGTTGGTGATGAGGAATTTAAGGCTGAAACTATTGAATTACTTGAGCAGGTGCAAAATCAGCTTATGGGGTTAAATGCAAGTAAAAAGGAAGAAAAGGCCAAGATTAACGCGCTTAATAAGGATAAGAAAGCCTTGGAGATTAAATTATCTTATCCTGAGGGATTACTGACTGAAATAGGAGGACAGTTAAGGGATGAAGAAGCGAAAAAATTGATTCTAAAAAAGCTCTATGATTGGGTATCGGAGCAGCTTACTCGTTACTTGAATGGGGAAAAGCGGGGACTTGTCGCTAAGGTTGAGAATCTTTGGGATAAGTATGCGGTATCAAGTCAGGAAATGGAGGCCCAGCGAGAGCAGACTTTAGGACAGTTAAATGAGTTTTTGGTTAAACTAGGGTATAGGGAATAATCTAAGTCAGTTAGGAGCAGGTTATGCAGTCTATTAAAAAGCAATTTGTCACAGATGAAAATCTGAAGCCAGTGGCGGTAATTATTAATTACCAAGATTGGCAAAAAATTGAGGCATTATTGCAGGAAAGTGAACAGGAAGATAGTACAGAGTCTTTTAAAGCACTCGCAGCTTATGCGGGTAGCATTCAACTAACTATCGATCCTTTAGAATATCAAAGTGAGATAAGGAACTCTTGAGTTTTTAAATGTTTTTTTGATTAAGTTGAGGTATTTGGGATGAGTGTGGAAGGTTGGAAAAAAGTTAGAATAAGCGAGTTTGGTGTGATTGTTACAGGTTCAACCCCTGACACAAAAAACTCAAGTTATTGGGACGGAGATATTCCATTTGTTTCCCCTGCTGACTTTAATTCATCTACTTTTGTTGTAAAAACTTATAAAAACCTTACAGATGAAGGAGCAAAAAGAGCAAGGATTGTACCTAAAAATTCTATTCTTGTAACCTGTATTGGATCGATTGGGGGAATTTCTATTGCACCTTGGGATTGTGTAACTAATCAACAAATAAACTCTATTATCTGTAGTGATGACTTTGATAATATATTTGTTTACCTTTTGATTCAAAACAACCTTCATAGACTGGTAGAGTTGGCTGGTATTACAACTCTACCAATCATTAACAAGAGAACATTTGGTGATATAGAGCTTTTTTGTCCGAATTCAGTGTCAGAACAAACCCAAATCGCCACCATCCTCTCAACAATAGACCGCGCGATTGAGCAAACCGAAGCCCTAATTACCAAGCAGCAGCGCATCAAAACGGGACTAATGCAGGACTTGCTCACCAAAGGAATTGATGAAAACGGCAATATTCGCAGTGAAGAAACCCATGAATTTAAGGATTCACCGCTTGGGAGAATTCCGGTTGAGTGGGAGGTGAAAAAGATTGAACAAAAGCTGGAGAGAATTATTGATTATAGAGGTCAAACTCCTAAAAAAGTTACTGAAGGGATACCACTCTTAACGGCAAAAAATGTCCGTGATGGATTTATTGAGAAGGAGCCACAAGAGTTTATCGCAGATTCTGCTTATAATTCTTGGATGAGTAGAGGAATCCCAGAGGTTGGAGATGTATTATTTACAACTGAAGCTCCAATGGGAAATGTTGCTAGTATTCCCAATTATCGGATTGCACTAGCCCAAAGGTTATTAACTCTATGTCCGAAAATTAATGAATTATCACAAGATTTTTTGTTTTGGATACTACACTGGAAAAGATCAAAAGAAAGAATTGAATTACTAACCAGTGGATCAACTGTGGTAGGTATAAAACAGTCAGTTTTTCGTAAGGTTATTTTTGCATTTCCTTCATATAATGAACAAGAAAGAATATATGCGGTTCTAAATTCACATGACGAAATAAATAAAAATGAGAAGCATAAACTTAAAAAACTTCAAAGGTTAAAAACTGGACTTATGCAAGACCTACTAACTGGCAAAGTCCGAGTTACCGACCTCCTCAACCAAAAAACAGCAACAAACTAACATCTAAAAATCAACAGAACTAAACGTTGCAACATTTGTGGTAACAAGTGTTAGCATGAAAAAAAATCAAACCTTGAAACACAGCCATTATGCAACTCAACGTCAAAAAACGCGGTAACTCCCTCAGCGTCATTATTCCCAAAGAAATCGCCGCTAACCTGAATATTGACGACGGCGACAATATTTATTTAACTAAAACCCCCAACGGTTACGAAATCACCGCCTTCGATCCCGACTTTGCCAAAAAAATGGAAATCGCAAGGCGTGGCATCAAAAAATATCGTAACGCCCTGATTGACCTAGCCAAATGACAGAACCATACTGGCTCAACGAAAAGGAAATCATCGCAATTCATGGCGAAATCCTTGCCGAATCTGGCGGAGTGCTTGGCATCCTCAACAAAAGCGCACTAGACTCAACCCTCCACAAACCACAAAACCTCTACCATTACAGCGAGCAAACCGCAACCCTGTACCAACTCGCCGCCGCCTATGGCTATGGACTAATCAAAAATCATTGTTTTATCGATGGCAACAAACGCATTGCCCTCATTGCCGTCTATACCTTTCTCGCCCTAAATGGCATTGAATTAATCGCCTCAGAAATTGAAGCCGCCCGTTACTTTTGGCAACTCGCCGCCAGTCAGCAAAGCCAAGACATCGAAATGCAAAACCTCGCAGATTGGTTACAAACCCATAGCCAGACCCTATGACCTTTCCACCTGGTAGTTGCCGAAGTTATGAGCCTTTATGAGCCAAATTATGAGCCTTTATGAGCCAAGTTATGAGCCTTTATGAGCCTTTATGAGCCATGGATCTCTGTCGCCTCTCTGAAGGACAAGCAAAAGAATTGCTTAAATGGATGTAAACGGATGGATTATCCGATTAACCCTACAAATTTGGACTCATTATCGCCTCCACTCCGTACATAAGAATGAACTTTCTAAAATTGATATAGAGGTTTTGGAGCAAAAAATTTCCATTAAACTAATTTAATATCTCAGAGGTATCCCATGCAAGCGATCGAATTTAAAACCATCCTAAAAAACGGCATAGTTACCATTCCCGCCGAATATTCTTCTGAATGGGAAGGTAAACAGATCCGCGTTATCTTGTTGGATAATGCAGAGAAGATATTACCCGTCGAAACCACTGATATCAATCCCCTCAAAGGAAGCGTGACATTTGATGAGTAGAAAACGGGTTTCTCGGAGAAACCCGTTTTCTGTGCGTTACTCAACGGATTTAGTATTAGTACACAAAGCAGCGTTGGTTTCCAAAGATGAAAAACCTCATAAATACAGTTAAATAAAGGTTATCTGGTCATGAACAAAACACCTCAACCTATCAAACTCGATGAGCGCAACGGGGTCGAAAAGCCCTTACTTGATCAACTGTACGGTTTAGATTGGGAAATATTGGATTTAGAGACAAAACAAAAACCACAGGATACTTTTAGAGAAAGCTTTACCGAGGTGGTGATGCTGCCAGTGCTACGAGAACAGCTTACAATCATCAACCCCTGGCTAGAAACCGACCAAATAGAAGAAGCCATCAAACAACTCACCGCCAACTTCCCCAGCACCAACCTACTGGAAAATAACCGCCACGTCTTTAAACTGCTTCAGGAGAATACCAGCGTCTCAGAGAACCGTAAAACAGGCGAAAAAAGCCCCACCGTCAGGTTTATCGACTTTGACCACCCAACTAACAACCGCTTTATCGCCGTTTGCCAGTTTAAGGTGCGGATTCTAGGCACAGAAAACCACATCATCCCCGATATTGTCCTCTTCCTCAATGGGCTGCCAGTGGTGGTCATTGAATGTAAATCTCCCAAAGTCAAAGAACCCATTGCCGAGGCGATCGAGCAACTCCTCCGCTACAGCGAACAGCGCGGCGCTAAGGGCGAGGGAAATGTCCCCCTCTTCTTCTATAACCAGTTTGTCGTAGCTACCTGCCGCAATCAGGCAAAATTTGGCACTATTACCACCCACACCGAAAAATACTTCTTCCGTTGGGCTGACCCCTATCCCCGCACCCTAGAAGAACTAGAACACGGTATTAGCTCCCCCAACGACCAGCAGCGACTGGTGGCGGGAATGTTTGCCCCCGATAACCTCCTAGAGATTATTCGCAACTTCACCCTTTTCTCCATCAACAACAAGGGAGAAACCATCAAAATCGTCGGGCGTTATCAGCAGTTTCGTGCCGTCAAGAAAGCCGTGGAGCGTCTCCTAGAGGGCAAAACCCCCCGGGAGCGCAGCGGCATCATCTGGCATACCCAGGGGTCGGGTAAGTCCCTTACCATGATGTTTATGGTGCGGGCCATGTACCGCCATAACAACCTTTCCCAGTGGAAAGTGGTATTTATCACCGATCGCACCCAACTAGAGCAGCAACTCGCCGAGACCGGCCAAAGTGTTGGCTTTACCGTTAAGCCCGCCAATAGCATCGCCAAACTGAAGGAACTACTTCGCAGCGACTCCTCGGATCTGGTCATGGCCATGATCCACAAATTCCAAGAGCGGGAACTGCGGGAGACCTTCCCGGAGCTAAACCGGAGCAGCAACATCCTGGTGATGACCGATGAGGCCCACCGCTCTCAGTACAGCCTGCTGGGGACAAACCTCGACAAAGCTCTCCCCTACGCTTCCCGTATTGGCTACACCGGCACCCCCATCGACAAAACTGAGAAAGTTTTCGGGGACTACATCGACAAGTACACCATGGGCCAGTCCATCGAGGACGGCGTGACCCTAGAAATTGTTTACACCGGGCGCACTCATAACGCCGAGGTGTCTGATCAGACAGCTATGGATGCGGCTTTTGCCGATGTCTTCAGTGAGTAAGCTAAACGGCGCTTAACCTGCATGATCCAATAGCTATAACCCTTTTGGAGTCTATATCGGTGATCCGAAGTAAAAGCCGTTTAGCTTACAACCTGCAAGAGCGGCTGCAGATTTTGGGCCATGGTTCCAGGGATGCCTACCTAGAAGCTCATCCCACCATCGCCGCTAAAGCCAAGGATATGGTGCAGCACTATCTCCAGTGCATCTTTCCCAACGGCTACAAGGCCCAGGTGGTGGCGACTTCCCGGGAGGCGGCGGTGCGGTACAAAGAGCATTTAGATGCTGCCCTGGCCGAGGAGATTGCCAAATTGGAGCAGGGGAATCCCCACCGGCTTAACCTCGATCGCCTGAAACGACTTAAGACCGATGTGGTCATCTCCGGCAGTCATAACGACCTACCCCACCTCAAGCAATACAGCAACTCCACCCGCCACGATACTACTATTAAAAGCTTTAAACTGCCCTTTGACGCAAGGGATGAGGGGATTACTGGAGATGTGGGCATTGTCATCGTCAATAATATGCTACTGACTGGCTTTGATGCCCCAGTAGAGCAGGTGATGTATCTCGATAGGGTCATCCAGGCCCACAACCTGTTACAGGCGGTCGCCCGTGTCAACCGAGTCGGCGGTGCGGACAAGGATAAAGGCTTTGTCGTGGACTATGTAGGCATCGGCCACCACCTGAAGCGAGCCATTGATAACTACGACGAGCGAGAGCAGCAAGAAGTCGAGGAAACCTTAAGTTTTCCCGAGGACGAGATCCGTCAGCTTGAGGATGACCACCGGGCAATCCTTGCACTCTTGAAGCAACATGGACTCACCGACCTGAACGATCAAGATGCCTTTTTCGACCTCTTCTATGACGAGGATGTGCGATTCGAGTTCATGCTGGCCTTCAAGAAGCTGACCCGCAGCCTTAACTTGGTCTATCCCGCCAAGGAGGCCTTGAACTATATGAGAGACTACCAATCTCTCACCGCAGTGAATGTACTAGCGGGGAAGCACTTCCGCGACGAGCGCCTGAGTATGAAGGGAATCCCACCCAAGCTGCGGGCCCTGACCGACCAGTATCTGCAATCAAGGGGAATTGACGAGAAAGTTAAACCGATCTCGATCTTGGATAAGGACTTTGAGAGTCATGTCCAGAAACACCAGCGAGTCAAAACAAAGGCCGCCGCAATCGAACACGCTCTCCGCCACTATATCGAGATCGATCTGGCAGATGATCCCGAACTGCAAGCCTCCTTTTCTGAAGCACTGAGAGCCATCTTCGAGGAGTTTAAAGACAATTGGGACAAGATTTACCAAGAACTGGAAAAACTACGCCAGAAGGCGAGAGAAGCAAAAAATGAGCCTACCTACGGACTGGACAGGAAAAAGCAGCTGCCCTTCTTTCGGATGTTCAAACGGGAGTGTTTTGGAGAAGCGGCATTAACTGACGATATGGTTTCTCAGATGGTCGCTCTCACTCAACAGGTATTTACCGTTGTTGAGCAGGAGTTACAATTAACTAGCTTTTGGGAGAGCATTCCCGCTCGCAAGAAACTTAAGGCAGAGATTCAAAAAGTGTTACTCTCTCCCGACTTTTACCAAATTCCCAATCTTATGGACAATCGAGAACAGATTATCTCGCGGGTGATGGAAATAGCAGAGAAAAATAACGACCGAATTTTTTAGGCTGAATCGAGTAAAATTGAGCGACTTTTAATATGAAACTTGACTATAAAATCATTTATTCTTCCAGTCGTAAGACCCTGACCATTACCGTGGAACGTGATCGATCGATCGTGGTCAGAGCGCCTACTGGTACTCATCCCGATAAGATCCAGCAAATAGTAGAGTCACGCAAGCAGTGGCTCTATGAAAAAATTCACCACGAGCAAAAGTATCGAGTCCCACTTCATCCTCCGGGTAAGGAACTGGTTAATGGCGAGTCGCTTCTTTATTTAGGGCGCTACTATCGTTTAGAATTGGTTGATGATCAGACAGAGATAAAATTTATTAACAATCGCTTTCGAGTACCAAAGGCACTAACAGAGAATGGTGGCGAGATTTTTCAAGATTGGTATATTCAGAAGGCAAAAGAGAAGATACTTCCTCGTGTCAACCTTTATGCTAAAAAGCTTGGTGTCAGGTTTAATCAGGCTAAAATTACCGACAGCAAATATCGCTGGGGTTCTTGTACACCCCAAGACAATGTTAACTTTAACTGGCGATTGATCAAAGCCCCGATGTTCGTAATTGATTATGTGGTAGTTCATGAGTTAGCGCATCTGATTGAATCGAACCACACTCCACGATTTTGGCACATTATTAAGTCGCAAATTGCTACTATGGAGAAGGCAAAGCAATGGCTTAAAGAACACGGTCAGATGTTGGAACAGTCACTATAATTTTGGAAAATAAACCTAATTTAAATCTGCTGGGATTAGCACCCATAGCCATTTTACCCGATTATATCGTCTCGGAGTCTCCCCAAAAGGAAAACCTCATAACTCACCATTAAGATAACTGCTAAGTAGGTAGGTGTTAAAAGTTGTCAGACACCCCCCTTATTAAGGGGGGACTAAGGGGGGATCGGCACCCCCCTTATTAAGGGGGGACTAAGGGGGGATCGAACCTAAAATCCATTTTTAATTTAATTATAACCAGCTACTTATAATTATAGTCCAAGGTTTGACTCGGTGTCAAAAAAGTTTCAGCTAATTTAATTAAATTGGTTCGATTAATCTTGCCTTGGGGACTTTTTGGTATCTCTGGTAATTTTATCCAATGTTTCGGCAGCTTATAATTGACTAATTTATCTTTAATCTGAGATTGAATAATTGTCTGGCATATCTGAGAGTTAACGGGGACATAAAAAGCCACAATTATCTGTCCCCATCGAGAATCTGGCAATCCTAAAACCACCACATCTTTAACTAAATTAGTTTGTCTAATGGCAGTTTCTACCTCAAAAGGATAAACATTTTCTCCTCCGGTAATTATTTTTTGACTATCCCGACCAATGATATATAAATAACCACTTTCATCGAAGTAACCTAAATCATCCGTCTCGAAGTAGCTTCCTTGATTAAGATGGGGATAATAGCCTAAAAATAAAGATTTCGCTTCAATAATAATTTTCTGGTTATCGGGATTAATTTTTATCTGAGCATGGGGTAATAGCTGTCCATTACTATTATTGCCTCGTCGAAAATCTTCTGGTTTAAGGGTGACAATTTGTGAGGCAGTTTCCGTCATTCCATAGGTGGGAGACAGAGAAATATTATATTCTCTAGCTTTTTCTAGTAAAGATGGCCATGCAGGGGAACCTCCTAGTAAAACTGTTTTAAAATTGGTTAACCATTGAGGATCATTTTCTAGAAAGAATTGTAATTGAGTGGGTACTAAAGAGATAAAATAATCTTGAAGATTGAGATTATTTATGCGCTTTTGTTTGATTTTATGGTAAGAAATAACAGCAAAATCTCCCTCTGTTAAAAAACTTCTCAGAAACTGCATTAAACCACTAACATGATATAAAGGCAGTAGGCAAAAAGAGTTAACCTGCTCGACTTGAAAATATTCAGAGAAACCTTTGACAGAAGCAGTTAAAGTTAACCAGTTATGGATAGCAAAGCGAATTTTTCCCGAGGTTCCCCCCGTGGGTATCATCAGAGAATTAGTCAAAGGATTAACAGGAGGAGAATTATGGTTAAAAACCTCGATATTTTCACCAAAAATATAATCGGGTTGCATCAGAGAGAAAACCTGTTGCCATTCGTTAGTTTTCCAGTCAGGATTAGCTAGAAATAGGCAACTTTTGACCCTGACAGCAGCCAAGAATATAGCTAAGAATTTAATGGGATTGACTTCAGCAAGCAGTATAGTTAATCGAGGATTATCTGCGGCGATAAATTTCTGAGAATAGGACTGATATAATTGATAAAATTTTTGGCCATTGTATCCATATAACCAATCTTTTTGACTGAGATATGCTAATTGTTCGCTGATGTCGTCCACAGTTTTTCTAACCAATCGGGGTCACTATCATTAAACCATTGTTGCACACCAAAACCTAAAGCTCGCTCCTTGCTGGGGTATTCTTGTGCTAGACGTAGAGCGGATTTTCTGCCGATATTAGTTTCTAAAACGGAGGAAAATACTAAATCTAAGGGATATTTTTCCCAGAGATGTCTTAACCCGTGGATTGAACCGGTAATAGCAGGTTTAATCACAAAAATTCCTCGCCATCCCCGTTGATAATATTCCTCTATTTGTCGAAGATTGGCCACCGATTCATCTAAAGCAATCCCTGTGGTAAAATCTTGACTTAATTGCAACATTTCTAACCATTGAGACGGGGGTAAAGGTTGTTCGATAAATTCAATTATTTGACATTCATCGGCAATTTTTAACCAGATTTTACTCTCAGCAATACTTAATCCCCCATTGGCATCTAAACGCAATTTAATTCCCCTGGGTAATCGGTCAATTAATTTTTCAAATAAGGTTAACTCCTGCTTGAGAGAATTGACCGCAATTTTCCATTTATAAGTATTAGTTTGATTAGCGGCTAAAATATCATCCAGACAGGGAAATACTGCCGCACCGGTGGGTAATAAATAACTATAATTTTTCGGTTCTAATTCTCTTGATTTATTCTCGATACTTAAATCTTCTAAAGCTGATTCAAAGGCAAATTGACAAGCAGGAAATTGTTCAGGAATATAAAAAATTGAATTTATTGATAGGGGATTTTCGAGACTTTGACAGAATAATATTGCTGCCGATAATGTTTCTGAACCAAATTCAGGTAAAGGAGCAATTTCTCCCCATCCTATACGTCCATCTTCCGCTTCTAAGCGAATAATAATTCCTTCCCTAATTTCCCATAGTCCGTGATGGGTTTGTAGGGGATGCAGCAAAGGACGCTGATAAACACGAAATTGCCAGAAATACATGATTAACTATAAGTAGTAGTGAAAAGCTTAACATGAGCAGGCGTTGGGTTTCATGTTTCAAACCAACCTACGTTCTTTATAGAGTTTGTCAGCGAAACGTTTTTTTTCTTAAAGTCCAGAAAACGGGTTTCTCCGAGAAACCCGTTTTCTTGGTGACTTAGAAGGAGAGCTTAGACACTTAGATAAAGAAATTACCCACTGGAATGTTCCCTAAAGCTGGTAAAGTGCCAGTAAATCCGGTGATATTTATTAATAAATCATTGCTGGATTGGAAGCCAGCCGCGCTATCATTAATAACGAGGTAAGTTCCAGCTATCGCACCGCTTGTTACCTGCACTAAGGCGGCACTATTAACCGCTAATTCTTGATTACCTGTAGTGGCTCCATTGGCATCAGTAAATACCTGATTGATTAAATTGTCTAAAGTGGTGACAGTGCTATCAGCAGCGCGACTGAAACTACTAGGCGCATTCATGGGTAGTCCACCTTGAGTTAATAAGTCAATTTTATCAGTATTGATGGCAAAATCTGTGATACTATCGCTTGCGGATATGGTAGATTGGCCAAATTGGAAGATGAAAGTATCTGCACCATTACCACCGGTTAAATTATCAATTCCCGCACCTCCATTGATTTGATTATTGCCACTATTTCCGGTGATATTATTGTTACTGGCGTTACCTGTACCGTTAATATTATTACTGCCAATTAGTCTGAGGTTTTCGACATTGTTGGGTAAGGTGCGAGTGAGACTGCTTTGCCAAGTATCAGTAATGATAACTTCTCCTATTCCTCCTTCGGGATTGATGGTAGCATTAACCGCATTTGACAGGGTTACTGTAAAGGCTTCATCGGCTTCGTTGAGGTTATCATTGAGGATGGGAATGCTAATAGTAGCGGTGGAAGTATTCGCCGCAATGGTGAGGGTTCCTGTCTGGCTAGTGTAATCTACATTGGCGGTAGCATCAATGGGTCCAGTGGTATAGTTGAAGCTAATTGGTTGCGGGTTGGGGTTATCAACTGTGACGGTGAGGGTTACATTACTATCTTGACCTTCGACAACGGTGACATTATTGATGGAGAGTTGGGAAAAGTCGTCATTATTAATTGTCCCCGTCACTGCGGTAGTTGTCCCAACTGTATAACCTGTCCCCGAAGCAAGAGTTAAAGCAACAGTTTCATTACTTTCTACTGTTGTATCAGCAGTGGGGTCAACTGTGACGGTAGCAGTGGATGAACCAGCAACGAAATTCACTGTCCCTGTTGTACTGGTGAAAGTTGCTGCACCGGTTTGAGTGTAATCTGTGCTAAATGTCGCTGTTCCCCCAACTGTATAGTTAGCGGTTAAGGCGCTGGTAGTAGAACCGGTACGAGTGAAGGTATAGA
>NZ_JAPZQM010000182.1:0-3133 GCF_027530565.1 Microcystis sp. LE19-10.1B
TGAAATGGGGCGAAAGTCTGTGGACTCTGTGTAAGACAGTACATGGTTTTTTAACTGTGGTATGCGACGGTGGTGGAAGCAGAAACTTAAATCGTGAGGTTTAGGAATCGCCGCACTTTTAGGGCGGCGAGGATGTCAATATCAACTTCCCTCCCAGATTTTTAAATAGGCATTTTCCATATTTTGAGCGAATTTTTTCCCTTGCCAGAGCGGGGCTGTGTCACGATTTCCTAACAGTTGATGGCTGATGTCTTGACGAAGGGAGCGATCGAGTCCTAATTTTACTCCCCAGTCGATATATTCTGCCTCATTCCAGCCAATTCCGGCTTCAATACCAGCATTAATCATAAAAGTATAACTATTGCGGGCGGAAAATTGTTCTCCTACCAATGTAACTAAAGGGATTCCTTGCCATAAAACTTCTAAGGTGGTGGTAGCACCATTGTAGGGATAGGTATCTAACACCACATCGGCAATCTGTAAATTAGCGCGATGGGTATATTCATCGATATCTCTCGGTAAAAACCGCAATCTTTGGGGATTAACTCCCTCCCGAATCGCTATTTCAGTAAATAATTCTTGAATTTTTTCAGTCTTACCGACTCCCTTAATCAGAAAATAACTATTAGGGACTTGTGCGAGAATTTTCATCTGAAGTTTAATGGTATCAGGATGACGTTTCATGCCACTTTGTACGGAAAAATAGATGGTAGCATCGGGGGGAATTTCTAAATCTTCTCGACGGAGATTGGGAGTGCCGATTTCAAAACCATCCACTGCTAAATATGTCTCTGGTAAACGATAGATTTTTTCTCGATAATATTCCTCCGCTTGCTGGGGTAAAACGTAGGGATCGGCGATATAATAATCAATAGTTGCTAATCCAGAAGCATCCCAACCTAACCAAGTCACTTGTTTTGCTGCGGGTTTCAGTGCCATGATCTGATTGGTAATATTATGGGTTAAACTGTCTAAATCTACTAGAATATCTATCTGATCCTGTTGAATTTGTTGGGCAACTTCTAGGGGATTTTGAGCGTAGGGAAAATGACGGATAATATCTCGGCTATCCCGGAACCATTGACGGGTAATTTCATCTTCTTCTTGGTTAATAGTATAGATGGCTATTTGCAATTTTTCTCGATCATGATGGTGAATTAACCAACGACTTAACCAACCGACAGAATGATGTTTTAAGGTACTGGCAAGATAACCAATCGTCAGTTTTTTTTGAGCTTTTTTGATAGTAATAAAAGGAGTTTTTAAACTATTATTATCAAGAAAAATTTCGGCGATGCGATTAGTTAATTGTCGATTGGCTAAGGCTCGATCGCCTAGGTAGGGTAGGGGACTAGAAACATTGAGAAAGCTAGTTTTAATAATCGGTTCTAAAGTGATATTTTTCTGACGGGTTAATTCCTGTAATAAATCATGATATTCTTGATAAATATGATCAATTTCTTGCCAAACTCCCCAGCGCAAAAGTATTAACAAAATCAGATAATTACTGTATAACTTTAGGGTTGGAGTTAGACAAATTTCTCGCAACTGATAGGCAGTTATCAAAGAATTATCAAAGTCTTCTGCTAAAATATAGAGGTTAACCAATTGTTCCAAAAGACTCAGATCATTTGGTCTTAATTGCAGACAAAGTTTAATAATTTCCACTCCAAAAGTGGGACTTTGTTGCTCGTTGGTGACTCGTGCTGCTATCTGAAAAGCTTGCGGGATAAAACTATCGGCTAATTCCTCCAGGTAGGGTAAACTTGCTTGAGCTAAATCTAAAGTTAATTCATGGGGATATAAAAGACTTTTGAGAACTACATTTAAAAGCAATTCTCGATCGGGATTAGATCTGAGATTGTCTTGAATAGGATAATTAAGTAGTTCTTCAGGATCAAATATTTCTAAATCTAAAGCTAAGTCGAATAAAGCTAATAAATTATTAATTGACTTGGGAACAATTTCCTGTAGATGATAGCGAAAATATTCTACAGCTGCCAGATCACCTTTTCTTTGTTGTCGTCGCGCTTCTGCGTCTAAAACCGCTTCTAATTCTGCTTGCCATTGCTTAACTTCTTCCAGATTACCTTCCCTTAAAACATTTTGCCACATCACCTGTGCCTCTGCTGCTAAATTTTGCAGAAGATAGGCAACTCCCAAGTACCAATAGTCAGAAACATTTTCAGGATTGTTATCGATTAGTTCCTCGTAGATTGCCGCAACTTGAGGATAATCTTCGGCAATTAAAGCTTGATAAGCGTCAGGATGCCAATTCATAAATTTAAATATCAATTATTATTTTTTTTGAGATAATTTATTCAGAAAATCTTGATGTTCTTGACTGGCTAAACCTTGCTGTAAAACTGTCAAAACCTGTCCTAAGTTACCCGCTAATAAAGCATTAACATCTAACCAAAGACCGGGGAAAACCTGCGAGTAAATTATCCCTCGACTATCGGGTTCAAGTTTAATATATTCTCCAGCATTTAATCGGAACCAATCTAATTGACGTTCATAAACTCGCCAAACAAGATATTCTTGCACTTGATTACGACGATAAACTCGCCATTTATTGTGGAGATCATAGGAAGCACTAGAAGCGGCGATTTCTACGATTAATTCCGGCGCACCTTCGATATAATCATCGTCACTAATAGTTGATTGTCCAGCAATTTTAATTCTTAGTAAAGCATCTGGTTGTACTTCATTATCTGCATCCAGACGCACAGTAGTATTATCCGCAGACATTACCCCAATTGTGGCGGCTTTATAGACCCCTAACCAAGTTAAAATATCAGAATGAGGTTCTCCATGACTCTGCACTCGTACAGGAGAGGACATATAAACTATTCCTTCAATTAATTCGGCTTTTTTTACTTCAGAAAGGTTCTGATAACGACGCTCAAATTCCTGGCGACTTAGTTGATCACCATTTTCTAAAGGAGGGGTTTTAGGGAGGGAATAAATAGGTTCAGAAGTGATCATTTTAGGCTCTTCGTTACTTGTTATGGTTCGATAGGGGGGCATAAATCGACTAAATCCTTATCTGGCAAGAGACTTAATTGATTAGCTCGTTCTAGATCGAAAACAATTGACAAAAATCGCCAAATGTCTTTCTATATAAGGGTTT
>NZ_JAPZQM010000167.1:0-2823 GCF_027530565.1 Microcystis sp. LE19-10.1B
CTTGTTCGGGTGTGGGGTAAAATCGAAACGAATAGGCTTTTTCCATACCTCACATTTTAGCATATATTTCGTAAACGATGCTCATATTTAACAGTAAAGCCGTCGTAGAACGACGGGGTTTCAGACCCAAATTTTCGATGAAAATTCCCCGCACGTTTCTCTTGTTTTTCCTTGCGATCACCGTTAGTCAGAACGTGCGCGGTCAACTGCCAGAAAAAACCGCCGTGGGCAAAAACGGCATGGTGGTTACCAGTCAGGGGGAAGCTTCTAGAGTCGGTCTGGAAATTCTCCGCAAGGGTGGGAATGCGATCGATGCGGCCGTTGCCGTGGGTTACGCGCTTGCAGTCACCGAGCCTTGCTGTGGCAATCTAGGCGGTGGCGGCTTTATGCTGATCCGGTTAGCCAACGGCGAAAGCGTGTTTATCAATTTTCGAGAGACCGCACCTCTAGCCGCCACCGCCAATATGTACCTTGATCGCAATGGTGAGATTATCCCCGGCCGCAGTCGCAACGGCTATCTGGCGGTGGCGGTTCCTGGTACAGTGCGAGGTCTGGATCTGGCCTTACAGAAATACGGTACACGCTCGCGTCAACAAGTCATCGCCCCAGCGATCGCCCTTGCCAGACAGGGATTTATCCTGGGGACAGGAGATATAGAAATCCTCCGGAGAAGCGGTGAGAAGTTAAAAGATCCGAGTATGGCGGCGATTTTCCTGAAAAATGGTTCAAAACCCTACGAGGTAGGCGATCGCTTAGTACAGAAGAACCTCGCGCGCACTCTAGCCCAGATTGCTCGCGGCGGGCCAGCAGTTTTCTATGGGGGGGAAATCGGCGCGCAGGTGGTAGCGGAGAGTCGGAAACAGGGGGGAATTCTCAGTGCTGAAGACCTGGACACCTATCAGGCATTGGAACAGGAACCCCTACAATGCACCTATCGCGGTTACGATATCCTGACCGCGCCGCCACCTGGAGGAGGGATGACGGTGTGCTTGATGTTGAATATCCTACAAGGCTATGATCTCAAAGCTTCGGGATTCCGATCAACCGATACGGTTCATCGCTTTCTCGCTGCGATGTTGTTTGCCTACGTTGATCGCAATACCTATCTCGGCGATCCGAAATTTGTCCAGATTCCCCTAGAACGACTGCTATCGGCAGAATACGCCGCCTCCATCCGGGAGAAAATCCCAACCAAGCAGGCCGTAGATCCCCGTCCCTTCTATCAAACCATCATTCGAGAGGGCGATAGTACCACTCACTACTCGGTGATTGATCGCACCGGCAATGCGGTATCCGTCACCTATACGATCAACTCGTCTTTCGGGGCCGGAGTGATTGCGGGTGACACTGGCTTTGTACTCAATAATGAAATGGATGATTTCGTCAGTAAACTAGGTTCCCCCAACCAATTTGGGCTAATTCAGGGACGAGCGAATCGGATTGAACCGGGCAAGCGTCCCTTGAGTTCCATGTCTCCCACCATCGTGGTAAAAAATGGCCAGGTGGTACTGATTACCGGAAGCCCTGGCGGTTCCACCATCCCGACAACGGTATTACAGATGATCACCCATACGATCGACTACGGGATGACCGTTGCCGAAGCGGTGAACTATCCCCGATTCCATTATCAGGGAATGCCCGATCGGGTTTTGATCGAACCGAACGCGCTCGCTCCGAAGGTAGTGGCCGCTCTCGAAAAACGGGGCTATACCTTCCAACCTTTTCCGAAATGGGGATCGGCCGAGTCGATTGCGGTCGATCGCTCCCGAACCTTTACTGGTGCGGCCGATCAACGCAGAAACGCAGGCGAAGCGAGGGGATTTTAAGAAAGTACCCAAAAACGGGGTAAATGTCCCCATTTTTTCGATATAAACGGCAATTACCCCAGCAATTCTCATTTTGAAACGATTTTGCGTTGTTTCAGCGATCTAGAGATTCGTTAAGAATTATTAACCCCTCTAGGTGCAAGGGTTTTAATGTCATGAAACCTTAAAATGAGAATTGCTGCAATTACCCAAATCATAACCGGGTAAAGGCATAACGAGCGAGGAAAATTGCCGCCAGAATCCAGGTCACTAGGGACACTTCACGTCCCTTGCCGCTAAATACCCGATCGGGCGGGGTACAATCCATGTCAACAATTATCTCTCTCCCCCTTATCTTGGGGACGTTACTCGGACTTAGCGAACTATCCCGTCGTTACAGGTGGTTCGTGTTTGCCTTTTATGCGGTCATCGAAAATTTGGGTCTGAAACCCCGTCGTTCTACGACGGCTTTACCGTTAAATACTAGCGCATTTACACGATATATTCTAGAATGCGAGGTATGGAAAAAGCCTATTCGTTCCGATTTTACCTCACACCCGAACAAGAGTCGCTATTGCGGCGCACATTGGGCTGTGTAAGATTAGTTGACAATAAAGCTCTCCATCTCAGAACACAAGCTTGGTACGAAAAGCAAGAAAGAGTAGGCTACGCCCAAACTTCTTCAATGCTAACCGAGTGGAAAAAGCAAGAAGAATTAGACTTTCTTAATGAAGTAAGCTGTGTCCCCTTACAACAAGGGTTAAGACATTTACAAACAGCTTTTACTAATTTCTTTGCTGGTCGGACTAAGTATCCTAACTTTAAGAAAAAACATCAAGGAGGAAGTGCTGAATTTACTAAATCTGCTTTTAAGTTCAAAGACAAACAAATCTATTTAGCCAAATGCACAGAACCTTTACCTATTCGATGGTCAAGAAAAATACCAGAAAGCTGTGAACCAAGCACAGTAACAGTCAGATTACATCCTTCTGGACGTTGGCATATTTCAATTAGATTT
>NZ_JAPZQM010000251.1:0-5026 GCF_027530565.1 Microcystis sp. LE19-10.1B
TTTTGTACCAAGCGATGTACCACAAGAAGGATAATGCAAGGTTTTTGAAAGTCCCAATCCTATTTTCTTGCACTAACATCGGACTTTAACAGGTCAAAAGCCTTATTTTAAAAGGGTTTTACCATTATTCAGCAAGCCCTATTTAATTTTCCGATCGATTCTCTCTCTACACCTTCCCCCTCTCTCCGCGAGATGGAGTGGTTGATAATGCCATTAACCCACCCCATTTCCACAGAAAAGGGCTAAATATAAAAATTCCCCCTAGTTTTAGGGGGATTCGGCCATCTATTTGAACATATTACTCACGGAATTGTCCTCATGAATGCGCCATATTGCCTCCCCCAGAATCGGGGCAACCGGCAAGACTTTCAGTTGCGGGAAAAGATGTTCTTGGGGGACGGGAATCGTGTTAGTAACGATCACTTCCTCGACTATGCCACTGGATAAACGCTCGATCGCCGGACCAGAAAAAACCGGATGGGTGGCACAAGCATAAACCTGTCGCGCCCCCTTGGCTTTCAGTAACTGCGCCCCTTGAGCGATCGTACCGGCCGTATCGATCATATCATCGACTAAAACCGCCGTTTTATCCTTAACATCGCCGATCAAGTTCATCACTTCCGCCACATTATGGGTTTGCCGGCGTTTATCAATAATTGCTAGGGGAGCATCACTGAGTTTTTTGGCAAAAGCCCGCGCCCTGGCCACCCCACCCACATCGGGAGAAACCACGACGATATCGGGTAATTGTTTACTGAGAAGATAGTCCACCACCACTGGGGAACCGTAAACGTGATCGAAGGGAATATCGAAATAACCTTGAATTTGGGACGAATGCAAATCCATGGCCAACACGCGACTTGCCCCCGCTTCCGTGATCAGATTAGCCACCAGTTTAGCGGCGATCGATTCCCGGCCGGCGGTTTTGCGATCGGCGCGAGCATAACCATAATAGGGAATTACGGCGGTAATTTGTCGGGCAGAAGCACGACGACAGGCATCAATCATGATCAACAATTCCATCAAATGATCGTTGACGGGATTGCAACAGGGTTGAATTAAATAGACATCACAGCCCCGGATCGATTCCTGAATCTGGATGTACAATTCACCATCGGCGAAACGTTTACGAATCATCGGACCCACATCCATGCCCAGATAACGGGCCACCTCTTGGGCAAGAGAGACATTAGCGGATCCCGAAAAGAGACGAAGACGATTGCTGTCCGACGCGGCGGGAAACATCGGATGTCGCATCAAAGTAGCAGAATAGCTCACAGCAGATTCTTTACCCTCAAACTCAAGGCACTTTTTTCTATCATCTCAGTTTTGTTGAAAATCTGAGTGGATTTCTTTGTTAGATATTGCCGCCGGATTTTGTCAAAACCGATTAACGTTTGGCTAACTTTTTCACCGGTAATTTACGCAGACGGATCGATTTCGGGGTAATTTCCACCAACTCATCTGGTCCAATGTATTCCAGGGCGCGTTCGAGACTCATATCCACGGGGGATTGTAACTGAACCAATTCATCCCCGGTGGCGGAACGATGGTTAGTTAACTGTTTAGTTTTGCAGATATTGATCTCCACGTCCTGGGGCCGGTTGCTTTCGCCGATAATCATGTTTTTATACACTTTTGTCCCCGGAGTAATAAAAAATACTCCCCGGTCCTCGGCGTTTTTGAGGGCGTAGAAAGTGGCGACTCCTTCCTCAAAGGCAGTAATCACGCCATTGTAACGGGTGGCCAATTCCCCGGAGAAAGGACGATATTCGAGAAAACTATGGTTCATAATCCCCTCACCGCGACTCAGACGGATAAATTCGCCCCGGAAACCGATTAAACCTCGGGCCGGAATCACGAATTCCAATTGAGTACGGCCATTGCTGCCCGTCTGCATATCCTGCATTTCCCCTTTCCGTTGGCCGAGACGTTCGATACTGGAACCCACCGCTTCTTCGGGTACATCTAAAACGAGGTATTCGTAGGGTTCGCAGGGTTGACCGTTAATTTCGCGGTAGATAACTTGCGGCTGCGATACTTGGAATTCGTAGCCTTCCCGACGCATGGTTTCGATGAGAATGCCTAAATGCAGTTCCCCCCGTCCCGAAACCAGGAATTTCTCGGCAGAATCACTTTCTTCCACCCGCAGGGCGACATTAGTTTCTAATTCTCGCATTAGACGATCGCGAATTTGCCGCGAGGTGACAAAAGTGCCTTCCTGACCGGCAAAGGGAGAATCGTTCACCGAGAAGGTCATTTGTAGGGTCGGTTCATCGACTTTAATTAGGGGTAAAGCTTGCGGGTCATCGGCTAAAGTTACGGTTTCCCCGATGTTAGCGTCGGCAAAACCAGCCACAGCAACGATATTACCGGCGCTGGCCTCGTTTAGTTCCACCCGTTTGAGGCCCTCAAAACCAAGAAGTTTTGTTATTTTACCCTTGACAACCGCGCCCGTATCCTTTACTAAAGCTGCCTGTTGACCAGCTTTAATTACGCCGTTATGGATGCGGCCGATAACGATGCGTCCTAAGTATTCCGAGTAATCGAGGGTGGTTACTTGCAGCTGTAGGGGTTTGTTAACGTCCCCGGCCGGTGGTGGAACGTGGTGTAAAATCGCTTCAAAGAGGGGCTGCATATCTTTGTCTTCGTCTTCGAGGCTTTCTTTGGCGAATCCTTGCATCCCGGAAGCGAACAGAGTAGTAAAATCACATTGGTCGTCATCGGCACCCAGTTCCACAAACAGATCGAAAACTTTGTCCACGGCTAGGTTAGGATCCACGTTAGGGCGATCGATTTTATTGACCACGACAATCGGTCTTAATCCCTTTTCTAGGGCTTTTTTCAGCACAAAACGGGTTTGGGGCATCGGCCCCTCGTTAGCATCGACAATCAGGATACAACCGTCCACCATACCTAAAACCCGTTCCACTTCGCCACCAAAGTCGGCGTGACCGGGAGTATCGACGATGTTAATCAGGGTGTCTTGGTAACGAACGGCGGTGTTTTTGGCCAGAATGGTGATACCGCGTTCTCTTTCGAGGTCATTGGAATCCATGACGCAGGTGGGTACATCTTCCCCTTCTCGAAAGATTCCCGACTGTTTGAGGAGTGCATCGACGAGGGTGGTTTTCCCGTGGTCAACGTGAGCAATGATAGCAACGTTACGGATAGGCAGAGACATAAAATATTGAAGTAGTCTTAGGTTTATTTTTACAAGTAAACATTTCTTAATAATTCTAGCTTAGACTGACCAGCACCGTTAGCAAATCTTTATTTTTCCTTGCTTTCCCATCAGCAAGCTCTACTGATTACTGTTGACAGACTCCCCAAACCCTAGGCAAGCAACCCACCCTCACAGGAGTCGAGACGATAGAAAAGACGACTGGAGGCAGGGGGTAGGGGTAAATTAAAGCTAGAGTGAAAATCCTCTTGAACTTTGTAGGTTAAGCGAGGGGAAACTTGGCGAACAATTTGCGTCAACAGTTTATCACCGGTTTTTTGGAGAATGGGACGGGGAATCTTATAAATAAACTTGGGAAACTTAACCATAACATCCATACGCAGTTCCCAGGTGACTTGGGTGATAACCGCCGGAATATCCCGTCCCTGTTGCCGAAAAATTGCCTCAATTTCCCGACTAGGAGAAGATAGCGGCATTTCCTCTAGTTTCATAATTGCCTGATAATCCACTAGATAGCCTAAAAACGGTTGATCGGGAATGGGGACACTGCGAGTATGATAGACTCCATTGACGGGCAGATCGAGAACCACAGCGATTTTCGGCTCCAGTTCATAGCCAAAAGCTCCATATTTACCGATGGTGATAATATAACCATTGTCACCGAAGGGCAGAGTTTTCATCGGTTCGGCACAACGACAAAACCAACCTTCGTGAGCGCGCAGATAATCGGCAACCTTGTCCTGATTGCTATACATATCCATCGCTCCGGCAAAATGGGTTTGAAAACCAAGAAATTGATTGTCTTCTTTGACTTCTACAGATTCGCGAGCTAGGGAGTTAATGGGGGGACGCTGCATGACTTATAAACTGGGCAAATGATAGTACTAGAAACATTTGGGGATTAACCGCCAAAGGATCAGGGAAATTTGTAGAATCGAGATTAGTGTAACGTATTGTTAAAAACTATTAGGTCAAGAAGCGATGAAAGCATTTGTAGCAGGAGCCACAGGGGAAACGGGACGGCGAATTGTTGCCCAATTAGTCGAACGTCAGATTCCCGTCCGCGCTTTGGTGAGAAACCGCGAGAAAGCGGCGGAAATTTTGCCCGCAGGGGTGGAAATCGTCGTCGGAGATGTCCAACAGGCCGATAAGTTAGAGGCACTAATCGCTGATTGTAGCGTTTTGTTATGCGCCACGGGAGCCAGACCGAGTTTTAACCCCACGGAACCTTTGTTAGTGGACTACTTGGGAACTAAAAATCTCATCGATGCCGCAAAAAAGAAAGGAATCGAGCATTTTGTTCTCGTTACTTCCCTCTGTGTATCGAACTTTTTCCACCCCCTCAATCTCTTTTGGTTAATTTTATTCTGGAAAAAACAAGCGGAAGACTATTTAATCAAGAGTGGCTTAACCTACACCATTGTGCGCCCCGGCGGCCTGAAAAACGAGGATAACCTTAATGCCATTAAAATGTCATCCGCCGATACCCTTTCTGAGGGCAATATTCCCCGCACAAAAGTGGCTTCCGTTTGCGTAGAATCCCTATTTTATCCCGCCGCTAACAATAAAATTCTCGAAATTGTTGCTCCCTCAGATGCTCCCAATCTCGATTGGACTCAATTGTTTCAAAGTGTCGGCTAAACAGTAATCAGTTAGGTTCTTCGTTACTTGGTATGGTTCGATAGGGGGGCATAAATCGACTAAATCCTTATCTGGCAAGAGACTTAATTGATTAGTTCGCTCTAGAGCAAAAACAATTGACAAAAATCGCTAAATGCTTTTCTATATAAGGGTTCCATCCCTTATAACCCCCGTCCATTGCATAACAATTACCGAAGAGCC
>NZ_JAPZQM010000595.1:0-4755 GCF_027530565.1 Microcystis sp. LE19-10.1B
ATTAAAGCAGCTCTAAAGAGTTTTGAGTTAAAAGTTAAACTTCAAGTTTTCATTCAGGACAAATGTACTGATTAACTAATTTTTTGGGGAAAATTAGTTAACCCATCATTATAACATATAATTAATTTGCAAGAGTTCTAAACTACTATAGCGGTTCTCACACCTGTGTGGCACACTTAAACCTTTGCTAATTAAGCTTTTCAACATCGATAATGTACCTAGTGCGAACAGGAAACGCTATAACTACTTCATTTAACTTTACTAGGGGAGGGGCAAATGCCGTCAGGGACAGAATACGCAAAACTCTATAGAAAGGCTAACACCGCCTATTGCCAGGGCAACCTTGAGGATGCCGCCGTCATTGTCAAAGAGATGATCAGCAAGTATCCCGAGGATGCCAATGTCATGCTTTTACAGGGTCACATTCATCTAGGACTACAACAATACAGATTGGCGGAGGAGCGTTACGAAAAAGTGCTGCAATTGGCTAAAAATTCTCCCAATAGTTCCGATCTAGCCGATTATGCCCAGCGTGGTCTCGATCAGATTCGGCAATTGCGTTTTGAAGCCGAGGAGGGAGATTTTACGATCGCTGCTACGGAAAGCATTGCCTACAGCGAGGCAGCTTTCGATCCAAGTCAAAGTTTTAACCGTTCTCGCTCCTGGAAGTCGCAAGGGGCTGCCCCCGATGGACAAAAAAAAGGGCTGGATTGGAATAGTAGTCTTTTCAATGAGGAGGATCCCAGCGAGCCTACGGTAAGTAAAGTCCATTCCTATGACGATGATTTTGAGGAATCGGAGGAAACCGCCTTTAGTTCCCTTACCCTGCCGGGCCCTGGCTCTCACGGTTCCCAGTGGTCTAGCGATTCGGCGGAGGGGGAAGCCCCTTTCCCCTTTTTAGAAGCGGCGGAGATTGACTCGCTGGAGGAAGGGTGGGACGGTGAGTTAGGGTCAACGGGAGAAGCCACTTTTATGGTTTCCTCTGATCTGGGGGGAAATCCCCTGACCGGTAGAGATCAGGAGTTATCCTATAGGGATACCCTAGAAGAAAGCACTTTTGCCATTGACCTGGAATCGACCCACCCACAAGGGGCAAAAACTGGCCTTAATCAGGGCAGAGTCACTCAAAAAAGATACGAGGAAGACGAAACCGGAGATTTTGGGGAACCAGAACTCAATGATGAGGATTTAGACGGTTTTTCCCCACTGGCTCTGACGGATACGGTTCAAGGACTGGGGGACTGGGAGCTATTTACCCCTTCGGGGGGGGAAGCTTTAAGTGGTGGTTTTCTCCCCGAACCCGGTGCGCGCCTTAATGCCAGTTCTGGTGTGGGAGAGCCTAGTTTTAATCCTTCTCGTCTAAAAACCCCCAATGACAAAAGAGATAGTCATCTTACCCATGCCTCCGATCTCTTGCTCAAGCCAGTGGTGGAAGTCAATCCGGGCAAATTAGGCTTTTTTGTCAACGCTTCTTTAGGCAAAAAACAACTAATCCTAGCGGCCTTAGCGGGTATTGCCCCTGTGATCATAATTTTTGCCGTTAGTACCACCTCTTGGCTTTCTACGCTCTTGGCTGCCAAACCAGCCCCGAATAGCCAGGCAAAAACCGAAAATGTTGCCCCCAAACCGGCCCCGAAACCGCCAGCCTCAGCCAGTCTTTCCCCCTTCAGTCAACCGGTACTAACCATGATGTTATTAACCGGACTGGGAACCCTGGCCCTGACTTGGCTAGGTTTACAGTTGCTAATTAGTCAGATTAAGCGCAGTCTCAACGATCTGCAAAGCCAATTCGATCATCTCTCGGAAGGTAATTTTAACGCTAAAGCGACGATCTACTCGGAAGATGAATTCGGTCAACTGGCCAATCGTTTCAATCAGATGGCTCGGGTGGTGGTAACTACCACCACGGAAGCCCAACGCCGCGCCGCCGAAACGGAACGGGAACGGGAAGACCTACAACGGCAAGTGATTCGACTTCTCGATGATGTGGAAGGAGCGGCTCGGGGAGATCTGACCGTGGAAGCGGAGGTAAGCGCCGATGTTTTAGGGGCGGTGGCCGATGCTTTTAATTTGACTATCCAAAACCTGCGTGAAATTGTCCGACAGGTGAAAAAAGCGGCAAAACAGGTGAATCAAGGCAGTACCAATAGTGAATCTTTCGCCCGCAATCAGTCTAGCGATGCCCTGCGGATGGCGGAGGAATTGGCCGTCACCCTTAATTCGGTACAGATGATGACCGACTCAATTCAACGGGTGGCAGAAAACGCCAGGGAAGCCGAAGAAGTCGCCCGCACTTCCTCGATTACCGCCCTGAAGGGGGGTGATTCCGTGGAAAGAACCGTGGCGGGAATTCTACAAATCCGCGAGACCGTATCAGAAACGGCGCGAAAAGTCAAGCGTTTGGCGGAAGCTTCCCAGGAAATCTCGAAAATTGTCGCGGTAGTCTCTCAGATTGCCTCACGGACCAATTTATTGGCTCTTAATGCCTCGATTCAAGCGGCGCGAGCAGGAGAGGCGGGCCGCGGTTTTGCGGTTGTGGCCGATGAGGTGCGTCAGTTGGCCGATAGAGCTGCTAAATCGCTTAAGGAAATTGAACAGATCGTTTTACATATCCAATCGGAAACGGGTTCGGTAATGACGGCGATGGAGGAAGGGATTCAACAGGTTATCGATGTCACCGAGCGCTCGGAACAGGCGAAGAAGTCCCTAGAAGATATTATCCAAGTTTCTAATCGTATCGATACGCTGGTGCGATCGATTACCGCCGATACGGTCAAACAACGGGAAAATTCCCTCAATGTCGCCCAAGTTATGCAGTCGGTGGAGTTAACCGCTCAGGAAACTTCCCAAGAATCCCAACGGGTGGCGGGTTCTCTGCAAAAATTGGTGAGTATCTCCCGGGAGCTGCTTTCTTCGGTAGAACGGTTTAAGGTAGACTCAGAGGATGATCGATAATCGGTGAGCGCTAATCAGTGGGTTATTGATTAGCCGCTATCCCTCAAGATTGACCGCTAGAGTGAGTAAAGTTATGCCTAAACTTAGTCTCTGCATGATTGTCAAAAATGAAGCCGAAAATCTCCGGCGCTGTTTGGATAGCGTTAAAGGGGTGGTGGATGAGATGATCGTTATGGATACGGGTTCGACCGATGATACGATTGCTATTGCTCAAAGTTACGGTGCCATAGTTCCTAGCTACGATTGGCGGGGTAATTTTTCCGATGCCAGAAATGAGGCTTTAAAATATGTTACTGGCGATTGGATTTTAGTCCTTGATGCTGATGAGGAATTAAATGCCGCTATCGTACCGAAAATGCGTCGGGCAATGGAAAAAGAGGAAAATTTAGTGATTAATTTAATCCGCCATGAAATCGGAGCCGTACAATCACCTTATTCTCTAATTTCGCGGCTATTTCGCCGACATCCTCAGGTCACTTTTACCCGACCCTATCACTCAATTATTGATGATAATGTGGCTATTTTATTAAAAAAAGAACCTGGTTGGAAAATAGTTGAACTGCCAGAAATTGCTATCTTTCACTACGGTTACACCGTCGATAAAATAGCCAGCTTAGATAAGTTTGAACGGGCAAGAAAAGCGATGGAGGGTTTTTATCAGCAACATCCCCACGATCCCTATGTGTGTAGTAAATTGGGAGGGTTATATCTGAAGATTGGCAGGGATAAAGAGGGTTTTAAGCTGCTCAAACACGGTTTAAAATGCCATGGCTCTAATCCGCATATTTTATACGAGTTGTATTATCATCTCGCTAATTATTATTATTCAGTGGAGGAATTTAAGCAATCAGGCGATCATTTTGTTAAAGCGATTAAGCAGCCAATTTTAGATAAATTAAAACTGGGTGCTTATAATAATTTCGGTGGGTTATTATACGAAGCAGAAAAATACGAAACTGCCTTATCTGTCTTTGAGAAAACCGTAGAAATTGATCCTAGCTATGCCGATGGTTACTATAATTTAGGACTGGTTCTCAAACAACTGCATCGGCTACCAGAATCGATTAAAGCTTATAAAAAAGCTCTCAAGTTAAACCAGGATAATCCCACTATTTACCAAAATCTAGGGGTTGCTTATATAGTTTTCGGTAGTTATAATGAGGCGATCGAGATTTGGCAAAAAGGCCTACAATTATTGAAAGATCAGGGTAATGTCTCTCGCGCTGAAATGCTGCAAGAAACCCTAGAAGCTCTGGGAGCAAGTGTATTGAACTCTGAACAGTAACTGTTCACCGTTGTCGCGAAGATTGGGAGCCGCCACTGTACTAAAATTCTCAATAGGCAGTTGAAATGCAGTACATCTGATTGCTAAGTAGGGAGGCACAATTATTTGTAGGATGGGTTAGCGGTAGCGTAACCCATGCGTAGGTTGGGTTGAAGCATGAAACCCAACCTACGTTCATCTTATATTTAATTCCACCCACCTACTTAAAACCCTGTCTATTCAACTCCTGTGAGGATTTTTACGAATTAATTCTTAATAGGATTATCGAGGAGTTAGACGCTGAAGACTTAGGGGTTTTGATAGAAATGATCAAGAGATAATTGCTGCCGTGTAATTGGGGTCTGCTGAAAAAGTTTTTCCTAGGGGCAGGGTGTAGGGTGTGGGGTGTGGGGTGTGGGGTTTTACCCATTTTCATCGGGTAAATTACCTAATTTTCAGGGAAAAAGTCCCGGAATTTTCCCCCCGACCACTCCCATATCTGGTACTTTTTGATTGACAAAAAGTCTAAAAGTCTT
>NZ_JAPZQM010000591.1:0-9976 GCF_027530565.1 Microcystis sp. LE19-10.1B
TGAAATGGGGCGAAAGTCTGTGGACTCTGTGTAAGACAGTACATGGTTTTTTAACTGTGGTATGCGACGGTGGTGGAAGCAGAAACTTAAATCGTGAGGTTTAGGAATCGCCGCACTTTTAGGGCGGCGAGGATGTCAAAAGTTAGCTAGTGACAGTTAGTGCGATGTCGAAGCCACTGCCTAAGAATAAATCCGGTTATTAAAAACTGATTATTTATTCTCCCCTTTGCATGAGTGCCTCTTGCATGAGTGCCTCTTCTCATAACTAGCCTATACTCAACGGATTTAGTATCAGGTACTTTTTCCCTGAAAATTAGGTAGTTGACCACCTGAAAATGGGTAAAACCCTACACCCTACACCCCACACCCTGCCCCTAGGAAAAACTTTTTCAGCAAACCCTACTTACTGATAATTTTTTGAAAATCTCTTTGAATAATGGCAAAATTTTTGTCAGTTAAAAGCGGCACATGAACGAATAAAGCTCTCGGATGATGTTTTAAGATTTGAAAATATAATTCTTCGCAGACAAACTGACCGGCATTATCGCTGATATAGCTATAGGCAAGCTCTTTGACAAAATCCTTAAGAGGAATTGGTGTAAATAACTTTTTTGTGCTACTCCTAGCCTGAGATTCTAAACTTAAACGATAACGACTTTCTGCCATGCCACAACAAATAACGAAATCAGGCTTTTTGTCTTGAATAGCTTTGATAACTCGTTCACTGGCTCGATGGGTATTAACGGGAAGTTGACGCAAAAATAAAAGCTTTTTTGGATAATTATCTTGAATGGATACTAACAAATCATCGGAGGAATTACTCCGGTGATGGCATAACCAAGGCGCAAAAGAAGTTAAGAGAATTGTCAAGTTATCTCCTGATAGTTAATTGGGATGATCAACAAAAAAGCGAGCGAGGGGACAAAAATTGCTATACTAACTGACGTGACCTCAATTAAAGACGAGATTGATATCCTATGCAACGCCGTAAATTTTTGCTGATCAGTGGCAGTTTAGGTGGTTTTAGCTTGGTAGCTTGCGCTCATCAAATTTTACAGCCTGTTACTTCCAAAAATCCCCCTGAGTCGGCTGTTAAACAAGCACAAAAGGCGAAAAAAGTCAAGATAATTGTGATTAGTGACCTTAATAGTCAATCCGGTTCCACAACTTACGATCCCGAAATCGATCGAGCTATCCCTTTAATTATCAATAATAAACCCGATCTGGTCCTCTGTGGTGGCGACATGGTGGCAGGACAAAAAAGCAGCTTGACAGAGGCAGCAATTAACGCCATGTGGTCAGCCTTTGATCGCCATATCGCCGCGCCCCTGCGAGCTGCTAAAATACCTTTTGGTTTTACCATCGGTAATCATGACGCTTCTGGAGCTTTATCGGCAGGAAAATTTATCTATGCTAAAGAGAGACAATTAGCCCAAGATTATTGGCAAAACCCCCAACATGATACAAGTTTAAATTTTATCGATAAAACCGGCTTTCCTTTTTATTATACTTTCACTCAAAATGGTATATTCTATCTAGTTTGGGATGCCTCCACTCATTTAATCTCTCAGGAACAACTAAATTGGGCAGCAAAAAACTTGAGTAGTAGCGACGCTAAAAATGCTAAAATGCGGCTAGTAATCGGTCATTTACCCCTCTACGGTATTGCCGTGGGCAGAAATCGACCGGGGGATTATTTAGCCGATGCCGAGAAATTAAGAGCGTTTTTAGAGGGCCATCAGGTGCATACTTATATTAGTGGCCACGCTCACGCTTACTATCCGGGTAAACGGGGGCAATTACAATTATTACACGCGGGAGCTTTAGGCAGTGGACCGCGACGGTTATTGAACAGTGAACAAGCGCCCAGAAAAACCCTAACAATTGTCGATATTAATCCCCATCAACAGGAAACAGTTTACACCACCTACGACATGAAAACCCAAGAGGCGATCAATATTACCAGTTTACCTCCTTTGATTATGGCTCCCAACGGGCAGGTTTTACGTCGAGATATTCCATCGGTTAACTAGAAAGGAATTCCCCTAATGGCCACTGTCATCAGCACCGTTAATATGAAAGGAGGAGTAGGAAAAACTACCCTTACCGTCAACCTTGCCACCTGTTTAGCTAAATTTCAGCAAAAACGAGTCCTTGTCCTCGATTTAGACGCTCAAATCAGTGCGACTCTTAGCTTAATGTCTCCCCACGAATTCGCTCAACTGCGTCGCAAAAAACGCACTTTAAGCTATTTATTAGAAGCAATTATCAAACCCAATCCCTACAATAAATTAACTATTGATGATATTATTGTCCCTTCAGTCTGTGAAATACAAGGCTTAGATTTACTACCGGGAGACATCGAACTTTATGATGAATATGTCGTCTCAGAAACCCTGCACCACCAAGCAATTTTACAGGAAGATTTAGGCTTTGATCATGCTTGGAATAACCTGGAAAGAGTCTTAATTCAAAAAATCATTGACCCCATTCAAGACCGTTACGATTATATTATCATGGACTGCGCTCCAGGCTATAATCTTTTAACTCGTAGTGGTCTATGTAGCAGTCATTTTTATTTACTACCTGCCCGTCCCGAACCTTTATCAATTGTCGGCATTCAGCTATTAGAAAGAAGAATAGTTAAACTGAAAGCTAGTCATCAAGAAACCGCACCGATTAACCCCGGTTTACTCGGTATAGTTTTTATTCTTTCCGGTGGTGGTTTACTCAGTCGCTACTATAATCAAGTCATGCGCCGGGTACAACAGGATTTTCAAGCCCATCAAATTTTTGCTAATGCGATTCCTATGGATGTTAATGTAGCTAAAGCTGTGGATATGTTCGTGCCTGTGGTGGCAGCTATGCCCTCTTCTAGTGGTTCCAAAGCTTTTATGAAACTCACAGAAGAATTCTTGATGAAAGCCAAAAAATAGGAGATAATTACTATGGTCATTGAGTGGTTAGAATTTCAAGTTAAACCCGAAGCTAGGGAAAAATTTATCCAAAAAGATCAAGAAATTTGGACAAAGTTTTTAGCAAAACAACCTGGTTTTTTAGGTAAGGAGCTTTGGATTAATCCCGCCATCGAGGAAAAATTAATTATCGTTGTCCATTGGCAAACACAAGAACAGTGGAAAGCTATCTCCAAAAATTTACTTGATGACACCGAAGCCAAATTTTCCCTAGCCATGGGAAAAGATAATTATCAACTGCTCAAAGTCAAGGAATTTCAGGTCAGAAAATTTCGAGAAAATTTTCAGAACAATTTAGGCTCTCTGGGGACCTGATAAAAAATCAATTCATCTTTTTGTCCCCTGTCAACCTAGCCAAACTTGTCCTGAGGGGCTAAAGTGTGCTATAAGCAGTCAGAGTCTTTATTCTTTCTGATTAGGTAAATTACTGATGACTGAAGCTAAACGCGCCCTAATTACCGGCATCACCGGCCAAGATGGTTCCTATCTGAGCGAATTATTATTAGAAAAAGGCTATCAAGTCCACGGTATCATCCGTCGTACCTCCACCTTTAACACCGATCGCATCGATCATATCTACACTGACCCCCACCAGCCCGATACTAAATTATTTCTTCATTATGGCGACCTCACCGACGGCACGACCCTGCGGCGTATCCTCGAACAAGTGCAACCAGTAGAAGTGTATAATTTAGGGGCCCAATCCCATGTGCGAGTTAGTTTTGATGCCCCAGAATACACCGTCGATGCTGTGGGGGTAGGGGTCTTAAGATTACTAGAAGCAATTCGGGATTACCAAAAAAGAACCGGCATCGAAGTCCGTTTCTATCAAGCAGGTTCCTCGGAAATGTTCGGGAAAGTCATGGAAGTTCCCCAAAAAGAAACCACGCCATTTTATCCCCGCAGTCCCTACGCTTGCGCGAAAGTTTACGGTCACTGGCAAACGGTCAACTATCGGGAATCCTACGACTTATTTGCCTGTAACGGCATTTTATTTAACCATGAATCCCCTCGTCGTGGAGAAACTTTTGTCACGCGCAAAATTACCCGCGCTTTGGCCCGAATTATTGCCGGACAACAGAAAAAACTTTATTTAGGAAATCTCGATTCTAAACGGGATTGGGGTTATGCTAAGGATTATGTGCGGGCGATGTGGTTAATGTTACAACAGCAAGAACCAGATGATTATGTAGTGGCGACAAATGAAACCTATTCTATCCGGGAGTTTCTCGATATTTCTTTCCAATACGTTAATTTAAATTGGCAGGATTATGTGGAGTTTGATGAACGTTATTTGCGTCCAGCGGAAGTGGATTTATTGATAGGAGATTCCACAAAAGCCAGAGAGAAATTAGGTTGGCAGCCGTCGGTAACGTTCGAGGGACTGGTAAAATTAATGGTAGATGCGGATTTGGCGGCTTTGGGGATTAATCTTAATAACGGTGGTGATAGCGGACAGTTATTAAAAGATTTGGCTTATCTTCGCAATCGTTCAATGACAACTGTGGATTAAAGAGGTCAAAATATGCTGAATTTAAGCGAACAGAGAATCGTCGTCACCGGGGGGGCTGGATTTTTAGGTCGGCAAGTAGTTAATCAATTAATTGCAGCGGGGGCAAATCCCGAAAAAATTACAATTCCTCGGTCTAAAGATTGTGATTTAAGAGTTTGGGAAAACTGTCAACGTTTAGCCAACGAAGAAGATTTAATTATCCATTTGGCTGCCCATGTGGGAGGTATCGGTCTCAATCGGGAAAAACCCGCCGAATTATTCTATGATAATTTGATGATGGGAACCCAATTAATTCATGCTGCCTATCTAGCAGGAGTGCAAAAATTTGTCTGTGTGGGGACAATTTGTGCCTATCCAAAATTTACTCCAGTACCTTTCCATGAAGACGATTTATGGTCAGGATATCCCGAAGAAACCAATGCGCCTTATGGTATCGCTAAAAAGGCTTTATTGGTACAATTAGAGTCCTATCGTTTGCAGTATGGTTTCAACGGAATTTATCTTTTACCGGTAAATTTATACGGGCCAGAGGATAATTTTGATCCGGGTAGTTCCCATGTAATTCCTGCTTTAATTCGCAAGGTTTATGAGGCACAACAACGGGGGGATAAACAACTTCCTGTCTGGGGAGATGGTAGTCCAACCCGGGAGTTTCTCTACTCCACCGATGCAGCGCGAGGCATTGTCATGGCCAGTCAATTCTATAATGAGTCAGACCCGGTTAATCTTGGTACAAATTATGAGATTTCTATCAAAGATTTAGTGGAATTAATCTGTGATTTAATGGGTTTTGATGGCGAAATTGTTTGGGAAATAGATAAACCGAATGGTCAACCGCGACGCTGTTTAGATACAACCCGCGCTAGGGAAAAATTCGGTTTTGTTGCTCAAATGGAATTTAAAGAAGGTTTGCGGAAAACCATTGAATGGTATCGACAAAACGCCGCTTAGTCCAGATAGCTGGTGTGTTAGATAAATAACTAACACACCAGATTTTTTTTCAGCTTACTGCCCGGTAAAATCAGAACGAAGGGTTAATTTTAAATCTTCCTTGGGGTTAATTGACAATAATTCCACCGATTCTCCTCGTAATAACCAACCGGCTAATACTTCTAATCCCCCTCCTCGTAATAATCCCTCGCTAACCGGTTGGTCAGAAGTAAAAGAAGCGAGGACAGAAGCGGCGGATTTTCCTAATACTGCACCCTGAATAATTTTGTCGGGGTTAACTCCTTTAATTAGCTTTTCTAGACGAGTGAAAACTGCCGAAATAGCATCAATAGATTTTTCTTGGGGTTGACGGGTTTTTAAAAAGATTTTTTGGGATAAAAAACGCGAACCTTGACCATCAGGTTTAATTTCTCCGATAATCTGACTACCATCGGGAATAATTGTCTGTCCTTGGGAATTTTTGATATTATCGGTGACGGTCAGAGATAAAGAAAAAGTTTCTTGTTTGGTTAAAAGAATTTTTTCCCCTTGCTCGTATTTTACAGGGATGTCTGTGCCGGCAGGAATTAATTGATCATTCCCCAAAGGAATCGGTTTAATCGGGTTAATTGGGGCGAATTGACGTGCGATCGCAGGAGTCAAGGAGAGGGAGACCACAACGAAAGAAGCACTTAAAAGCATTGTTAATAGGGTCAGAGGATGATGACGACCCTGCTTTTGAAAATATAGCATCTTACCCTTGAGTTTCCTAGTGGGAGCGAATTAAAGACAGAGACGAAAGCGGAAAAAAGTTTGTTTCCAAGCAAGAAAATGCGGGAAAAAGGAGAATTTTAGCAAAAAATAACTGAGATTTCCTACTAACTGCCAGTTATTAGTTTATCTGGTCTATTGAAACGCCAAAACTCTTGATTTGTCCGCAGTTCTTAGTTTGGCACGGTTAATGGAGAACAAGAACTATTTCTGAGAAAATTATAGGTTCAATCCTATCAAAAAAAAATCACCCGATCGAATTAAAATCTCTGAAAAAATGTAACAATTGTGACAAAAAACTGAAGAAACCTCTGATCGGGTTGCCACCGATCCCAAACTCAGGACAAGGGGTCATCTAAACCTGGCCCCAGAGAAACGGCACACCTTCGCTTTCGGTTGAATTAACTCAGCACAATGAGGACAAGGAACCCTATCCCTGTCCTGTGATCGAACAGAAACAGTTCTCTCGCTATTCCAAGTCACGATCAACCCAAAAAGAGCCACTAGCACTCCAACTGCTGGATTAAAGGCCATCATTACAAACCCAAAAATCAGCATACTCAAACCAATAAATTTATCCATAAGCTCAGGGGAAGCGCATCTTAACAATCCTTGACAAAATGAACTTTGTGTGGGTTCCTTGCCCAGAGGACGATTCAGGCATATTTGAGGAGAATTTGTCATCTCAATTGTTAAGCAAAAATCGACCAAATGTTAAGATTTCGTAACTATTCTGATTGACTGATATCAGCTGAAATGCCCATGCGTATCACAAAATTGGCCAATTGTCAATAGCTTTTGAGATGCTCTCACCCTGTGGTCGCAATTCATCTCCCGTTAATTTCTGGTATATTTTTAATTAAGGAGAAATTTAACGGGAGTCCTCTTGCTCCATTTAGATAGGGGAGAGCGCGGGAAGTTTCCAAATATCATCCTTTTTGTCCTGTACTTAGGAGTAGATTATGTTTACTAAACTTAATAATTTGTGGAATCAGTTTTTCAGGAGATCAAGAAGGATTAATGATAAACCATTAAATAAAGTAAGTTTATTGGTAATAATAATTGTTGATATTTTCATCTTAGTTAATGTTTTTACAGGATTAGATGATATTAGTAGGTGGCATTTAAGCCCCCAACAAGTATATACTTGTTACAGCGAATGGCCAAGTTACAAGACAAATAATAGTCCAGATAGAGATTATGATTTAATTACAACTTTTTTAGTTGATTATAAAAATAATAATTATCAAGATGAAGAAATAGGACATTTAGGTAAAGTTTCTCCAATTTGTTTGCAATATGCTGATATTAAAAATAAGTTAAATAATCAAGAAAATAAAACTTTATTAAGTAAAATACAAACAAAACAAGATAATATTAATATACTAGAAAATAATAATAGAATTATTAGAAGTCAATATGATTCTACCCTATTAGAGAAAATTGCTGGACAGTCTGCCAACAATTCGATAAACCGGGTAAAAGCGGAAGAGGCAAAACAGAAACTAGAGGAAAATAATAAAAAAATATCAAAAATCAAAGAAGAAATTGTTAAGCTAAAAAATGAACTACTACAAAAACCATCGAGTCAAAATTTACTTGCTTTCATGAGAAATGAAAGTAAATTTAATGATGTGGAAGCTGGTTATAAAAATGCTACTTTTTGGTATCCTAGCATTCAATTAGGTTTTCAAGTTTTATTTTTAGCACCATTAATAATTGTTGCGTTATTAGTGAATCAGTATGCCCAAAGTCGCGGCTATGGTTTAATAGCGTTAATTAGTTGGCATTTATTAGTTATTTTCTTCATTCCTTTAATTTTCAAAGCTTTTGAATTTTTGCAAATTGGTATTATTACACAATTCATTTTTGATATTATCGGTGCTATCTTTGGAGGTTTAGTATTTTTAGTTCAATATGTTTATATTCTGTTAATCCCTTTGTTCGGTTTTGCTATTATTAAATTTTTGCAAAAGTTTGTTTTTAATACCAAGTCTCAAGCAGCAAAACGAGTACAAAAATCACAATGTATTAACTGCGCTAAAACGATTAAAAATCAAGATGCTCATTGTCCCCATTGCGGTTATTATCAATATGTAGAATGTCATCATTGCCATGAGTTAACTTATAAAAATTTACCTTATTGTTATCATTGTGGTACTGCACAAACTTATGATAGTTAATAGTCCCCAAGCTACTGAAACGAGCAAAGAGAGAATTGCCACTTTATCAACTAATCAATTATGGATTTACTCGAATACCAAGCCAAGGAAATATTTGCTCAAGTCGGCATCCCCATTTTACCTTCCCAACCAATCCACGAACCGGGGGGACTAAAAAGATTAAACATTCCCTACCCCATCGTGCTGAAGTCCCAGGTACGAGCGGGAGGACGGGGAAAAGCAGGGGGGGTGAAATTTGTCGCTAATACCATTGATGCGATCGCTGCTGCCCATGCTATCTTTCATTTACCGATTGCCGGAGAATATCCAGAGGTAATCTTAGCAGAAGCCAGGTATAATCCGCAACAGGAGATATTTTTAGCCATTTTACTTGATTATCATCTGCAAAGACCGGTTTTACTGGGTGCGAGTCAAGGGGGAATGGATGTGGACAGTTTACTGGAAACCATGCAAAAAGTGGTCATTGAAGAGAGATTTTCCCCCTATCTCTGTCGGCAATTAGCCGTATCTATGGGTTTAAGAGGGTCTTTGATCGAGTCTATCAGTCAAATTCTCGAAAAAATGTATAGTCTCTTTGTCAGCAAAGATCTCGATATTATCGAGATTAATCCCCTGGGTATCAACGAAGCTGGGGAAGTGATGGCCCTAGATGGCAAAATAAGTGTTAATGATGCCGCTTTAGCTAGACATCTCGATCTCCTAGCTTTGACCCCACCCCAATTACAATCCCCTTGGTCGATAATTGATCAAACCGGCCGAATAGCCGTGATTAGCAATGGCCAGGGTTTGATGTCCACTGTCTGGGATGCCTTGGCAGGCAAGGGGGCAAAACTGGCGGCATGGCTTATACTGGAGGAAAGACTAGAATTAGAGCAATTAAACGAGCAAATAGAGTCTGGTCTGCAACAATTCCAACTATTGGCCGATTTAAAAGTGATTATCGTTGATATTATCAGTTATCCCGACTTTGGCCAAAAAGCGATCGAGAGTATTAGCAATTACTACCGCAGTTATAGCCCATTATCACCCAGCCGGGGCAGCGGCGAACGGATGATCCGGGCTACCCGACAGGAAAGACAAACCTTGGAACCCAGATCTTTTCCCAATCCCACCGTACCACAAATAATTTTTCGCGTCCTAGCTGACAGCAAAGCGATCGATCTCAGTCAGAGTTTAGCTGATGTTAACTTTCATTGGTTAGAGTCTTTAGAAGAGGTAGTCACGGCAGCAATTAAATTAGCCTAGAATTAGTGATCAGCAGCAATTCTCATTTTGAAATAAATAGAGCATTAACCCCGATTTTGGAAGGCAAAATATAGTAGAAAGTGACTATTTTTCAGGGAGAGGCGATCACTAAAAAAACAATTGGTTGGATAAATTAAGTATAAATACTCAAGCAATCAAAGGGATTGGCTGAGAACGAACGGGGTAAATTCAGGAAGATAGTTCTGTTTTTAGAATAAGGAATTCAAGGGAAATAAAAATTTATAATTATTGTCAGCTAAGGTAAAATGGGTGAGTTAGAAATCCACCAGCACGTCAAATTATTCCAAGATGGCTCAAAAAGCGGCAACCCTAGAAATTTCGGAATTAATGCAATTTTT
>NZ_JAPZQM010000133.1:0-2907 GCF_027530565.1 Microcystis sp. LE19-10.1B
TAATTAGGGTCTGCTGAAAAAGTTTTTCCTGGGGGTAGGAGTCAGTAGCCGGTCGTCAGGAGCCAGTCGTTTCAGGCTTTGTTGCCCTTGTTTTGTGTACCAAGCGATGTACTACAAGAAGGATAATGCAAGGTTTTTGAAAGTCCCAATCCTATTTTCGCAGCACTAACATCGGACTTTAACAGGTCAAAAGCCTTATTTTAAAAGGGTTTTACCATTATTCAGCAAGCCCTACTTAAGTAGTTTTTTAGCTATCAGCTAGAAAAGGTAAAAGTCAAGAGTTGGGAGTGAGCGAGATGCAGAATAAAAAAGCTTAATCCTGCAAAAAAGCGAGGGGATAACTCATATTCTCAGCAAATCCCAAGATACCTTGATCCCGATGCTCATAGAGTAAATTTCCTTGACTATCAAATAAAAAAGTCCCTCCCCGTTGGGTGAGATAACTACTATCGGGGATATATGTTGACCAATTGCCCAAAACTTGACTCATATTACGAAGTCTCAGGGTGGCTAATTCAAAAGGTCGCTGAAAACCTTGACCCCCAGCAAGATTGAATAGGGAACCCCGGAAAGGTGGTAAAGGCCGCGCTTGCATTGTTTCCTCCTCGGCAATTAATTGGGGGGCTTTGCGATCGCCAAGATAACCCCGCAGCACTTCGGCCAGAGTCCCCGGACTACCCACACCCGCACACATAAAAATTAGATTTAACCAAGCATTTTGCCCGGGAGAAAACCCAGGTAATTTTAGCGATAAACCGCGATAAAGTCCTAATAAATTATGTAATTCGGCTTTGGGGTCAACAAACAGCCAATCTTGCCGAAATTTCGTATATTCAGCGAATTTTAACCCTGAATTGCGATCGCCGATACCGATGGCACGAATGGTTATCCCGGCATTTTGCCAAAGGGCTGCCTCTTTTTCTAACCACCAAGCGTATTCGAGACTATCAAAATCTCCCAATTGCGGCCAAACAAGAATTAAAAGACGTTTATAATCGGCACAATCGCTTAAAATTGGCACTATTTGCCCATCGCTGACCCTTTGGCGTTGAATTGTTGAAAATATTTCATAGCTGCTGCTCATCTGTAAATTTCTCCTAATAAAACCGCTGCTTTTGCCCCCGTGACTTGCGGTAAATTACCGGGGAAATTGTGCCAGCGCCAATAGGCCAAGAGGGCAAAAGCGATCGCTTCTTTAAAATCGCTATTTAATCCTACCTCATCAGTGGTCAAAAGCTTGACATTTGACCCCAAATGTGCTAGGAGTCGTTGGCGCAGGTAGGCATTACGAGCGCCACCACCGCAGAGCAGCACTTCCGCGGGCATTTCTGGCAAAAAGGTTTGATAGCTGTGGGCGATCGAAATGGCGGTTAAATCGGTTAAACTAGCCAACCAGTCGGCATCACTGAGGCAATAAGCTTGGGCATCCTCGCGCAATTGGGCTAGATAGGCGGGGCTAAATAACTCTCTGCCAGTGGATTTAGGGGGATATTGTTGAAAATAAGGCTCCTGTAGCCATTTATGAACTAATTCGGAGCAGGGTTGACCCTGGGCCGACCATTGACCGTTATGGTCGTAGGTTTGTTGTCCTTGGCTCAAAAATTGTACGGCCAAATCGATGAGGACGTTGCCCGGTCCAGTATCCCAACCGAAAATTTTTTGCTGCCAATTTTCCCTTTGTCGGGGGGGTAGATAGGTTAAATTGCCAATACCGCCGATATTTTGAACACAGCGGGCTTTAGTGGGGTGAGAAAGCAGATAAGCGTCAATTTTCGGCACTAGGGGCGCACCGTGACCAGCTTGGGCGATATCGGCAGCGCGAAAATTACTAATGGTGGGAATACGGGTAATTTTTGCGATCGCTGCTCCCCGTCCTAATTGTACCGTGTAACCGAGGCGATCGTTTGCGGGGGGTCGATGAAAAACGGTTTGACCGTGACTGCCGATTAATTGGGCTTTTGGGGCTTCTTTTTGGATATTTAAAGCGGCACGGGCGAATTCTGCGGCGATATCATCATCTAAGCTGGCTAAAGCTTCAAGGTCGAGCTTTTCTCCCCCACAGACTTGTAAAATTGTCTCGCGTAATCGGGGGGAATAGGGATAGGTTTCTCCAGCTAATAATTGCACCTGTGGAGATTCCACTGTACCGCTAATCTCCACTAAAGCGGTATCGATACCATCCACCGATGTGCCACTGATTAAACCGATAACTAACAAGTTTTTTCCCTCAACTGTCGATTGTTGATTATTTTATCTTGAATGTCGGGGTGAAGACCGTTCGGACCTCGGCGTGAGCTTTTGTCGAACGCTGAGATCACGGCCGAAGCCCTCGCTTGAGCGCGACGGGATGAAACCCCGACCAGTATAAAACAGCACTTCGACAAGCTCAGTGACACGAAGCACGACATTTCGACACATTTCGACACATTTCGAGGGGCTTCGATGTAAGAGCTTCGATGTCAACTAAAATCTTGACAATCCGATGCTCTACAGGTTAACTTAAAATAAGTTGTTTGAGGTCGATAAACAATGATTGTCTTAGAAATGAAAGCCGTGGTTAAACCAAGTCAGTGTTCTGCCATTGATGAAGCTATTCGTACAGTACAATTCATCCGTAATAAGGCTTTAAGGCTTTGGATGGATGCCAAGAGAGAAGACAAAATCGATAAATATTCTCTCAATAAATATTGTGCAGTTCTCGCCAAACAGTTCAAGTTTGTCGATACTCTAAATTCTATGGCTAGACAAGCATCGGCCGAACGGGCTTGGTCAGCTATTGCCCGTTTCTATGACAATTGTAAGAAAAAAATAAAAGGTAAAAAAGGCTATCCCAAGTTTCAGAAAAATAATCGTTCTGTGGAATATAAAAACTGTGGGTGGAAACTATCAGAGGATAGAAAGAAAATA
>NZ_JAPZQM010000112.1:0-9820 GCF_027530565.1 Microcystis sp. LE19-10.1B
TAAATCCTTATCTGGCAAGAGACTTAATTGATTAGTTCGCTCTAGATCAAAAACAATTGACAAAAATCGCCAAATGTCTTTCTCTATAAGAGTTTCATTCCTTATAATCCTGTACGTTGCATAAGACAAACCGAAGAACCCATAAATCTTTCTAAATTCTTCCTTTAACTCGTGCATCTTTTTCAAATTTGGGAAATTTTCTTTGATAGCTTCTAGTTTAATTTTTTGGGTTTCCGTTAAATCTTCTTCATTTTTTAACAGGCTATATTTACTTCGCTTTAAAACTTCTAGCTTCGCTTCTTTTTCCGATTTCTGTTTTTTATTTTTCTGCGCTTCTACGGCTCTTTTTTCCGCTCTTCTCTGTTCGTCTAACTCTTGATTATAGCGGTTCTCGCATCTGTGCGGCACACTTAAACCTTTGCTGATTAAGCTGTTCAGGATCGGGAATGTACCTCTTGTGAATCAGAAACGCTATAATTTGTTTCATTACATGGAATCTATCGGCGACTACCTCGGCCGATGGCATCAATTCTTTCACCAAATTTTTATAGGACAACCAAAGGTCTATGCTCACTTCTTCAATTTGCTCTAACACCTCTTTTCCCCAGCCTGTAAGCGTTTCTCTCAACTCCTCTTGTGTTCGCTTCTCTAGAATAGCTATTAGTTTTCCCGTATCTAAATTTACTAAAACTGCACAGTAATTTTTTTGTCCTTTGACTAGAGCGATTTCGTCAATTCCTAGTCTTTTTAATTCCGATAGGTCTGTCTCTGTAATTTCTTCAGCTATGTCCTCTATCATTCCTTGAATCTCTTCTTCCGTTACGTCATTTCTTCGGCTAACATTTAAAATATCTCCTTCTTTTAATTGTTCGAGTATATTCTCGGCTAGTCTTTTCGTATAGGTTCGTTTCTTGGCGACAAAATCTAACTCTTCGCTAAAGGGTTTTCGACAATTATCGCCCTTAAATTGACGACGATTAACTTGTAGGTACACTGGTTGTCCTGAGATTGGTAAATCTTTGACTAAATGTCGATGATTTTGGTGGAGTTTATCGCTCTCTAACCCACAACGAGGACAGATTGCTTTTTGATTTTTCGATTCGATTCGGAAAACTAAGCTAAACGGCTTTTACTTCGGATCACCGATATAGACTCCAAAAGGGTTATAGCTGTTGGATCATGCAGGTTAAGCGCCGTTTAGCTTATACCGATATTTTCTAGGTGTCGATAGCCTTGAATACAGGTTCCTTGTAGGTTCAAAAATTTGTCAAGTATCATAAGTAAAACACTCGGGTTTTTGGCTATTATATCAAATCTTAACTCATTTGTATATCTTTTGTTATTAACCCTTTTGTGCCTCAAGTCCCTCCCTGTATTAATTTCAGCTACTTTTGAGCGTAGGCGCTCTCATCGAATTTTATTTTAAGTTAATTATTTGCATAACAATTCCCGAAGAGCCAACGCGGCTCTTCGTTACTTGTTATGGTTCGATAGGGGGGCATAAATCGACTAAATCCTTATCTGGCAAGAGACTTTATTGATTAGTACGCTCTAGAGCAAAAACAATTGACAAAAATCGCTAAATGCCTTTCTCTATAAGGGTTCCATCCCTTATAACCCCCGTCCATTGCATAACACAAACCGAAGAGCCGATAATGATGGTTATTCCACTTGCTATAGTCTTTTTAGCCCCCCATTCTAACAGTTTATCGATCAGCATCGATAAAGCGATTCCCCCCGCAATAGCGAAAACTATCCTTAGGCTATGTTCCGTGTATCTTTGCGGTAAATATAGCTTGAAGAGGACAGCGTGAGAGATTAGATAAAAGGCGATCGAGGAAAGCAAAATTTGTGGCAGGATAAATCGTGCGCTCGTGATTCGTTCCACTAGAGAAAAATGGGAGCGATAATAGAGGATAATCGGCAAGGCTAGTCCGAGTAGAATTTGAGGTGGTAAGAGGAAAAATTTTCTCTTGAAGGGGTTAAAAATACACCAATCTCTCGGAAAAAAACCGCTATAATCATTACAGGTCCAAAAGGTCAGCGGCTCTCGATGAAAAAATCCGATTTTACCATCTTGTCCGAACTCTGACAAATTTCGAGCTTCCGCCAGAGAAACCATGGCTCCATAGTCACTACTTTTGAAAAGATATGTCAGTAAGATTAAAAATACAACCAGCAAGCTGACTATACAAAAAACAATCTCTTTTCGGTCTGTAGTCAAACGCAATCTTTGGTTATTCCAGGAGAAGAGACGGAGAACTAAGACTCCAGAAGCAACCAGAACCGAAGGAGGGTAAAAGAAAGCCAGTAAAATTAAAGAGAGTAAACAAGGAATCGTGGAAGAGCGAAGTAAGTAATAGATAAAGGCCAGAAAAAGAGGGTATAAAAAGCCTCTTGGGGTACCGGAACCTAAATCATCTTTTAACCACAGATTTTGATTGAGAAATAGTGTAGAGATAAATCCAGCCAAAGGTACGGGCAGAATTTGTAGGGAGACTCGATAGCAATAAATGGTAGATATTAAACCTAGGGCGATCGGTACGAGCTTATTAAAAACTATGGCGTTTATCCCCACCATTGACATCAATTTATAAAGACTCGCGAGACCCGAAGGAGTCAACCATTGATAATAGTTCATCAGGAAATCATCGGGAAAAAGCTCTGAATCAGAGAAGCGCATCATCCAAACGATAATACGGCGTGCGTCATCCTGAATACTGTACTCGCTACCGAAAGCGATTTGTAAGAATAAGATACTGTACAAAATAGAGAATACGATGCTGAGACTGAACCAGAAGGTTCTGGAAAGCATCAATTCTCTTAGAGGAGTTAAATCTAAAAAATACGAGTTCTTTGTCTGCATAACTACCTTGACGTTTTATCCAAGTATTTTACATTTAATACCAGGGTGAGCGCATCTCAAACGCTATTGACAATTAGCCCCTTTTGTGATCTGCTTGCTGTGTGGGCATTTCAAGTGATACCAGTCAATCAGAATAGTTACGAAATCTTAACATTGGGTCGATTTTTGCTTAACAATTGAGATGGCAAATTCTCCTCAAATATGCCTGAATGTACCTCTGGGTAAGCAACTCACATAAAGTTCATTTTGTCAAGGATTGTTAAGATGCGCTTACCCTGTATTAGTCATTAATACGTCTAGCTAATAATACTAAATTGGAAGGCATTCCCAGCGCCCAGATGGTTTCGACTCTAATACTGAAATTGTCTCCTAAAGCTTGTTTAGCTAAGTTTAATAATTCGGCTCTACCCAGTAGGTTTAAATTATCTTCCTTAGCCCAGAAGGATAACCCGACTATATTTAATAGAAACCGATGCCAAGATTTAGGTAACCAATGGATTAGGGGAAGTTTAGTATGAAATTCTAGCCAATGCCAACGATTGGGTGTAGTTAAGAATATTTTACTAGCAACTCTGGCACACTCTCGAATATGTTCAACCTGTAAATGAGTCGAACCACAATGTTCTAAAACTGCGCTAGAGGTGGCTACATCAAACTCACACTCCTTAGCAAGAATTGGGCGATGAAATCCATTGGGGCTTAAAATTTTGGCAAAAGGAAACACTTGGCTCAGGGAAGAAATGTCTTCTGGGGAAGAGAGGGCGACAGTTAACCCTGCTTCATGAAACCAGGGAATCATACAGTTACTGTCTATCCTCTCCACATCTGGAGTAGAACCAATATCAATAATACTTTCTCCTGCCCGTAAATCGAGTTTGTTCATAGCTAAATCAAACATCTTACGGCGAGCTTCTACACTTAAGCGTTCTTGAATCCCTGTTAACCAATGTCCACGATTAAAATAGTCAATGCCTTGATTCATAATATATTTGTTTACATAGTTGGGTATCTCGAAAAATTGATAGCCCAAGGACTGTTATAGTATAATAAGTAAGAACAGCAAGTCAAGCGAACAAATGCTCTTGCCAGAATCACCCAGGGTAAGAGCATCTCAATTAGGCTTGACAAAAGGCTTTCAGCACAGCCATCATATAGTTATTATCCATGGCCGCCCGTTGACTTTTTTGTGCCAGACTACGTCGGTAACTGGATTCTTGGTTAAGAGCGTTAAGTGCTACTCGTCTCAAGAAGGCAAAATTACGAGGGCTGTGGCCTGAGCGAATCCGACATTGATCCTCATTAAAAGTAACATCTAAAATCCAATGAGCCTGATTTTCAATGCTCCAATGTTTACGAATAGCATTACCTATTTTTTGAGCATCAGCAGGGAGAGAACTGAGATAAAATTGGACTTCACAAGTGGTTTTATGACCAGGATGACGAACTCGTTTAACTATGATAATACTTTGAATTCCTTGCCATTGAGCCTGTTGATAAAGACCGCCGAAAGCTTCTAAGGGTACAGCCCAACACCAACGTTTTTCGAGGCGATGATGACCTTTTTCCAGATGGTAATCATAACTAAATTGAATACCATCAAATTGATGTGCTTGAGCTTGCTCAAACCAGTTTTTGACCTGAGTATAAAGAGTCGGATGATTAGCTTTAAGGGCGACAACGTAGTCAGCTTTTTTGGCTTGAATATGATTAAGTAGGTGGGTGGAATTAAATATAAAATGAACGTAGGTTGGGTTGAAGCATGAAACCCAACGCCCGCATGGGTTACGCTACCGCTAACCCATCCTACAAATAATTGTGCCTACCTACTTAACTGCTAAATTAGATGAGCTTACCCTGTTTAATACGGATACCATAAGAACTAGGATGATTGTCTATTTCTTGGTATTTTTGAGTATACGAAAGTTGAAGGGTAACATATAAGTTTAGAAGCAATAAAGCCGATAACAATCAGTTACAATTATTTTTATCTTCGTTTCAATCCCAAAACACTTAAAAAGAAACTGGAAAAAACCACCTGTACTCCCAACGCTAGAGCGGTTACGGAAGGAATGACAATCCGCATGGTCACGGCTGGATCTAAAGACCCATAAAGTCGAGCATTCCAAATATATAAAGCATACAGTGAACCGCCCATACCTAGCAAAAATAAAATTACGCCAATGCTCAATCCCACCTCCAGATTAATATAACGCAAAAATCGTCTTAACTTGCGGTCTTCCGGTAATAAACCCTCGCTGATAGCAAAAGCTTTTGTGAAGATGGCAAAACTGACGATTTGAAAGCCAATAATCAAAGCTGTGGCTGAATAGAGAAGGGTGTGAACTCTCGGTTGGGTCATAAACCAAATCGTCGCCACAAACCCCAGAAACATTAAAGCCAGTCCGGGGTAGAGAAACAACCAGCGAGGACTATACATTAAGAGAAATCGGAGATGTCGCCAGCCATCGCGCCAAGTTTTTAGGTGGGGGGGACGACTGCGACCGTCAGGGGATAAAGTGGTTGGTACTTCGGTAATTTTCAGACCGTAGAGGGATGCTTTCACCACCATCTCGCTGGCGAATTCCATGCCAGTGGTGCGTAGGTTCAATTGTTCGATCGCCTGTTTACTAAACCCGCGCAATCCACAGTGAAAATCACCACAGGGACTACCAAAAAATAACCGTCCTAACCAAGTCAAGACAGGATTGCCCAGATACTTATGCAATACTGGCATCGCCCCGGGTTTAATTCCCCCCTGAAAACGATTGCCCATCACCAAATCATAACCCTGTCGCAATTTTTCTAGGAAAGGCGAGAGATTGGTAAAGTCATAGCTATCATCGGCATCCCCCATAATAATGTATTGACCTTTGGCGGCGGCGATACCTCCCCGCAGGGCGCTACCATAACCCCTTTCCGGGATGGGAACCACCCGCGCCCCTGAATTAGTGGCAATTTCTTGGGAACCATCGCTACTGCCATTATCGGCGATTAGCACCTCTCCCGCAATTTTGTGTCGTTCCAGATAATCTCGCGCTTTGCCGATACAGGTGGCCAGGGTTTCCGCCTCGTTGAGACAGGGCATGATGATCGATAATTCTAAAGTAGGTATCTGCTCATTAGAGGCGGCATCTGCCATGACCTGATTTTCCAGCATAACAATCGCGGTGGAGTCGTTTTGCTCAAGAGTATAACAGGATTATTGACATTTGTGACAACAAATTTTTGATTGCTCAACAGTGCCGCCTTAATTGATTGGCTTGTCTTTGTCCCCAATAACCTATAATGATTGGGCTGTTCATTATCCAGATTTCCGAAGCTATCTAAGCTAGACAGGGCCTTCAGCATCCCAACAACGGGGTTTAGATTACGAACAGCTTAGGGCAAAAATTTGGCAACCCAGAGAAAATGATACTGAAAAATTAAAAATTGAAGTTTATCTTGGTTTCACAGCCATAAACCTTAGCTATATCAAGCTTAAAATCGAAATGAACTTAAAAGTTTAGTTGTAACATATAAGTTTAGAATTGACAGTGCCGATAGCAATGGATTACTGGGGAATAAATAACGTGAAGGTGCAGGGAAAAATGCCAGATCAATTGCAATATACAAAAATAAGCGGAGTAAAATTATAGATAAGGCAAAAGAAATAATCAATGTGTATTGATTGAGAAGTTGGGAGTGAACAGGTTTAACCAAGTAATAGACCAATAATATTACAAAAGATATCATTCCAAGAATATTGATGATCTGAATTAAAGGAGTGATCTGGTTTAAATAGAAGATAAGGTCTTTATTTAAATCTGGTTGGTTAACTAGATAAGTTCGACGATGTGCCACTCGATTAAATATTGATCTCATTTCAGGGGTTACTCGAGGATCATCCGTATTTTGTAATAATTTCTTACTACTGACTCGTGGCAAAAATAAATATCCACTCATTTCAGTTAATGAATGAGGAAATTTGTTTAGCCAAAATCCTATATCTATATCATCAAAAGAGAAAGTTTTCTGGTTAATTCTTTTATCGTTAAATGCCTCTTGCAGTTCAGAATTAATTTGAGTAAAAACTTGATACATACTCCTATCTTCTGTTAAATTGCTTCTTCTAATTGCTTCTATTGTTGACCAGTACACCCAATCAATTGCTACTTCTATATTAGTAGTATCTTTTCCACCGAGTCTAGTAATTCTCCTAGCTAATTCTTCTTCGATTAGAGGTTTGACTTGATTCAATGTTGGACTCACTTGATAAGCCATTTTTAATTGTTGGCGATTTATATTGACAAACTCAAAATCATCTATATTTTGACCATCATCTATACTCTGAATCTGGGAAAAAGTTTCTTTGAAAGCCGATGAGTTACTAATGGATAACGCTGGTAATTCTAGAAAAAAAGCATTTAATAAAGTAAAAACTGTAGTAATTAATAAACTTATAGCAATGGGAATAATACAAATCGGCAAAGCTTCTCGAATAGCTCTTGCTATATTCATTCTATTTCTTAATACAAGAATAACAAAAACAACTAGGTAACTCAGGAAGAACACTATCTGCTCTGGACGGGTAATGAATATTATTCCTAAACACAATCCACCAAGAACGGAAAATATTAGTGGCTCTTCGTTACTTGGTATGGTTCGATAGGGGGGCATAAATCGACTAAATCCTTATCTGGCAAGAGATTTAATCCATTAGTTCGCTCTAGATCAAAAATAATTGACAAAAATCGCCAAATATCTTTCTCTATAAGGGTTTCATCTCTTATAATCCTGTCCGTTGCATAAGACAAACCGAAGAGCCATATTAGTTTCCTGGCTAAATTTTCTGACATAACAGTTATGACAGTTAAAGCCAAAAGGATATGATATAAGCTAATGGCTATTGTTTCAGTTAAAATAGTATTGAACCACAGAAAAGTTGTTATATGAAAAGTTAAAATTGCAAAAATAACTAAGCAGATATATCGAGGAATTTTTAGTAATCTAAAACTAAAAACTAATAAAATATTAGAGAGAGTGTAAAAAATCTCATGACTAATTCTTAGAGAAAAATTAAGAAAATTAGAAAACATTATAAATATTGGATATCCTGGCATATAATCGATTATTGCCTTAGCTTTATTAGTAGGAAACCAAATATTCTGATCTGCCATTAACGTATAGAGCAAGGAATCTCTTGTCTGACCAACAATTTCACTGTTTCTGATTAAAAAAAACTTGATAATGATCATTGATAAAATCCCACAAGCAAAGAATAATTTGTTTATATCTTCGCAAAATATTCTCGTCAATAATTGTTTTTTTGCCATAATATTTACTGCACTTAACTAAATTAAGTAACGTCGAAATTGACCTACTAATAACAAGGAAAACTATCTGCTCTTAGGGTCTTTTTTATGCTTATTTAAACCACGAAAACTCCAGTGTTTGTGCAAGAAAAAATTATAAAACATTAAACCTGCACTCACAATTACTACCGATGCCATGTACCATAGTTTAAATACTTCTACCAAAATAAACATCCAAGCCACGTTAATTAATAAGCCAGAAAACATGACATTATAGTACTTTATCAATTCTGGAAAAAAGGTTTTTGTACTGGTATTAAAAGTATAAAACTTATTTAGGCAAAACCCAATAAAACTTGTATAAATTAGAGCAATCACTACCGAAGCAATGTAATGAAATTTGATTTTTTCAGTTAATAAATATATGGAAAAAGTATAAATAATATTACAGGTTAAACCAAAAATAAAAAATCGTCGAAATTGTTGACTAGATAGTAAAGAACAAAATTTGTAAAAACTCTTTTGAAGTAGATTAATCATAATTTAGATTACTTTGGCAATAACTTGGGTTAGACGATAGTAACTACTATATCGAATACAGATAAACTGTCCTCACATATTCAAATCTCTTATGATCATAGTCCCCTTTCTGGGATAGGAACCACCCGCGCCCCTGAATTAGTGGCAATTTCTTGGGAACCATCGCTACTGCCATTATCGGCGATTAGCACCTCTCCCGCAATTTTGTGTTGTTCCAGATAATCTCGTGCTTTGCCGATACAGGTGGCCAGGGTTTCCGCCTCGTTGAGACAAGGCATGATGATGGATAATTCTAGAGTAGGTATCTGCTCCTTAGAGGCGGCATCTGCCATGACCTGATTTTCCAGCATAACAATGGCGGTGGAGTCGTTTTGCCCAAGAGTATAACAGGTTATGTACAGCAGTGTCCCAAATTGTTAGCAGACAATCTGCTTATTCTTTTTCCTCTGAGCGGCAATCTATATCTGAAGTTGAATGGCGATCGCTCTACCCGACTCTCTGACTTTCTTTATTTGGCAATTTGACCCAAATTTTCGAGCAACTGAAATTCTGATGCTATCCTCGCCATCCCACCTGATTATTTGCTAGAAGTCATGGCCAAATCTCCTTAACCCCAACTGACGTTAAATTTGCTCAAAAGCTATCTGCTTGCTACTGAATTTTTGATGCGTCCGGGACGCATCCCACAGCCAAATATCGCCAATTTCCCCCTAGGCTTTAGGTCTTAAATAAACTAGAGACTGTTGCCAAATTAAAGTGGGTTTATCGTAGTGATCGACCAGGTATAGACAGTTAACATCTTGCCAAAGGATGCGACCAACGAGGAGATCATCGGTGCTTAACTTAATTTCTACTTCCCGTTTCTCTTGAATATAGCTCTGTACTTGTTTGATACTCGGCAGACCAGGATCAAATTGAGACATAATGAGTTTATCGATGAGGTGTTCATCCTCTATTATTCCTGTTGAGTAGCTTTTATTGACCTTGACATCCTCACCGCCGTAAACGGACGGTGATTCCCAAACCTCACGATTTAGGTTTCTGCTTCTTTCCCGAAGGATTTTTCGCACCTGCCTTAACAGATTTACTCTGTTCTGGTCTTATGGTCGCTCTACAGACTGAC
>NZ_JAPZQM010000090.1:0-3639 GCF_027530565.1 Microcystis sp. LE19-10.1B
CCACACCCCACACCCCACACCCCACACCCACTTTCAAGTCAGATGTGATTGATCAATCGGCAAATACACGGACGCTATCGGGAATAATCGATAGTTTTACCTTTGTACCGATGTCTAATTGGGTGTTAATCGTTGTTCTAGCGTGGATTTGGCTGCCGGTAGCCGTTAGCAGACAATAACGGTATTCCCGCCCCAAAAATTGGCGATCGCAAATAACTAGCTCTCCCGTCTCATCTGGCTTAATTTTGACATCTTCCTCTCTTAGCATCAATTCCCCTTTGTCCAAATCTTGACCATCAGGAATTGTCCAGAGTCCTATCTCGGTTTGCCATTGTTCCCCCTCCCGTCTAGCGGGGAGAAAGTTAGCTTGGGTGACAAACTCGGCCACAAATCGCGAGGCCGGATGACTATAAATTTCTTCGGGATTGTTAATTTGTTCTAATTTTCCTTGACAAAGAACCGCAATTGTGTCACTGATCACCATTGCTTCCTCCCGGTCGTGGGTGACAAAAATGGCCGAGATACCAGTCGCTTTCAGGATATGACGGATCTCGTGCCGTAACCGTTGCCGTACCTGGACATCGAGATTACTTAAAGGTTCATCTAAGAGGATTAAAGAGGGTTTTGGGGCTAAAGCGCGGGCGAGGGCGACTCTTTGCTGTTGTCCTCCCGATAGCTGATGGGGATAACGTTTTTCTAGTCCTTGCAGTCCGACTAAATCTAAAGTTTCCGCCACCCTAGCGTTAATAGCTCTGCTCGATAATTTCTCCCCAGAATTTTTTAACCCGAAGGCGATATTGTCAGCAATGGTTAAATGGGGAAAAAGAGCGTAATCCTGAAAAACCATGCCCGTATTGCGTTTTTCCGGGGGAATAAAGGTTTTTTGGTCGGCAACTATTCGCCCTCCCAATTCAATCACTCCTTGAGATGGTTTTTCAAATCCCGCAATCATCCGCAGTAGAGTGGTTTTACCGCAGCCCGACGGGCCCAATAATCCGAGAATTTCGCCCTCTGTTAAACTAAAACTGATATTATCGACAGCTAGAGTAGGAGAAGCGGGAAAACGCTTGTTAACCTCGGATAAACGCAGAATGACAGACTTTTTCATGGTGGGAAAGACAATCGCCCGGTCGGTGGCGGGGCCATTCACTTAAGAATTATTCCTAATTAGTTCACTATTATTGTTTATAACATCTCAATGCACTAATTAGGAAACTTTCTCAAAAATTTCATGCTCACACCTGAAGATATTATTCTCGTTCCCCGGGGGGCCGAGCATAGCTCAATCCGCCGAGGATTAAGGAAAATCGGCGATTTAGCCCCGCAAATTATCCCGATTAACCTTGGCGCTCCAGAATTCCTCGACAGTTCCTCAGTCTCTGGGCAATCTCTAGAATTTCTTAATAAGCTCACGGGAAAAATTGTGCTGATGGGATTAGCGGGCAGTCTCAGCGATCGCCATCGGGTCGGAGATGGGGTAATCTATCAAGGTTGTGGCGCGGAAACGGGGAATTATTGGCAGTGCGAACCAGAAATAACCGCAGAAATCGCCCAATTAACCGGATATAGTCTTGTTAAAGGTTTAACCAGCGATCGCCTGATTAGCCGATCCGAGGAAAAACGACGTTTAGGACAGGGGGGCTATGAGGTGGTCGATATGGAAGGAGCAAGGATTTTAGCGGCTTTACCGGGGCAAAAAGTGGCAATTGTGCGCGTGATTAGCGATGAGGTGACACAGGATTTACCCGATTTAGCCCCGGCAATTGATAATCAAGGTCAGCTGCTACCATTGCCCCTAGCTCGACAAATGTTAATCCGTCCCATCCCGGCCTTCCATTTGATTCAAGGTTCCCTAAAAGGTTTATCCGTACTAACTCAGGTGGTGCGAAAGTTGTGCGGCAGTAATTTTTAAAAGTTGCTTGCAGATTATTTTTTTTCTGTGCTATAGTGGTTAAGCTAAAATCAAGCGGATGTGGTGGAACTGGTAGACACGCACGTTTGAGGGGCGTGTGGCTTACGCCTTGCGAGTTCGAGTCTCGCCATCCGCATAAACTTTTATCTGCCCTCTGACGAGAATTGCCCTTGTCACCTTGAATGTTGGCAGGATACCACCATTACACCCGTAGGGTCAGTGGGGGAGGAATGCTGGGCAATAGGAAACGCTCGCAGCCCATCGACTCGGGTTGACGGCGAAAAAGAGCGACTCTTCCTTGACGAGCGAGCAACTACCATCGGGGAAAACTTGCCAGGCAAAATCCCACATCCGACAAAAAACCACCGCTAACGGTGGGGGACATGGCATAGTTTTCCTGTGATGCCTAGCTAGGGTTTGCGGCAAAAAGTTTTTCGTGGGGGTAGGGTGTGGGGTGTGGGGTGTGGGGTGTGGGGTGTGGGGTTTTACCCATTTTCAGGTGGTCAATTACCTAATTTTCAGGGAAAAAGTCCCGGAATTTTCCCCCCAATCACTCCAATGGTCGGCACTTTTTGATTGACAAAAGGTCTAAAAGTCTTACCCAACAAGGTTTTTAGACTTTTTCAGCAAGCCCTAAGTTGGTACAAAAAGAGAGGGCAACAAAGCCTGAAACTCCCGACTCCTGACGACCGGCTACTGACTCCTGACTCCTTAACCCCACCAACAAACTTTTTCAGCACACCCCAATTAAGCCCAAAAGAGTTTAATCTCATAGATTCTGAAAGACCCCTAGTGGCAGTAGGAGAAGAGTCTCCTACTGCCGGCAAACTTAAATGATCTCTCAATCTAGATCACTACCACTGGTTTAGCGGCAGCAATGTTGTAACCACTCAGTTGAATGATCGCATCACTAGCGGCTTGGAAACCAGCCGCTCCATTATTGAGAGCGATAAAAGTACCACTTTGACCTGTCACTTTAAAGGCCGCCGCCGTGTTAGCAGCAAAGGCCTCATTAGTCAAGACCAACTGAATCGCCGCTTCGGTTAAAGCAGTAGCTGTGTCTTTCGATGCGGTCAAAGTGATTGGTGCAATAGGCGCAGGGGCATTAATGCTATCAAGACTAGCACCTGTGCCATTGTAGCCTTGAATAACATCAAAGCCACTCAGCAGCGAATCACCGAGGGAATTGTAGGTCAAAGTATCCAATCCCGTGCTTCCCGTTAGGGTATCTTTGCCAAGACCGCCTGTCAGGTTATCATTACCCGCTCCACCGTTGAGATTGTCATTACCCGCTCCACCATCGAGGGAATTAGCCAGAGTATTGCCGATGATGTTGTCGTTGAGGCTACCACCAATAACATTTTCAAAAGCAGTGGCACTAGCTAGGGCGAGAGTGAGATTTCCGGCGGTGACGGTTTGGGCGACGGTACTGCCGAGATTGAGGTTGATGGTTTTAGCTGTGGTCGCCGCAAAGTTGAGGGTATCGATTCCAGAGGCATCAATTAGGAGGTCGCTATTCAAGACCAGATCCGTGTCGAAGAGGTAAGTGTCGTTATCGGCCCCACCATCGAGGGTGTCGTTGCCGCCTAAACCGCTAAGGGTGTCATTACCTCCCACTCCAGCCAGGGCATCGGCAAAGCTTGTCCCGACCAAGTTGTTATTAGCTGAGTTACCATCATTGTCAAGAATGGTGGCCGTAGCCGTGTCGGGTCCACTGATAGTGTAGC
>NZ_JAPZQM010000724.1:0-21214 GCF_027530565.1 Microcystis sp. LE19-10.1B
TCCCTCAATCCAAGCTTTTGGGGGGTTCTACCCCCCAAACCCCCCGTTGGGGGCGTGGCGCCGCCCCCAAACCCCCCGCGCATTAGCTTTTCGGTGGGATGCTTACAGGCAGCTGCTGATCCATTTGTCATCATCTAAAAGTCACCGATAATTGCTGATTGTCGGTATTTCTGCCTTCCTAACTCCTGACTCTAAGGACAATTTTTTGATTTTTACAAGAGGTCTATTGACCTTCTTGAGGTACTTTTCCCCCTAAAGATTCCACGATCGAGCGAGTATTTTCCCTGAGCATTTTTACATAACTATCCCCCCCAGTACCCACCGCACCGATCGAATCAGAATATAATTGTTGTGGTGCTAATTTCACCCCCGCTTCTTCGGCTACAGTGGTAATTAAAGCGGGATTAATAGTGGTCTCGGCAAAGATAGCAGGAACCTGGAGATTTTTAATAGCATCGGCTAAATTTTTCACCGTTTGGGCGCTAGGTTGTTCTTCGGTACTAATGCCAATTAAAGTTCCTGCAACTTTTAAACCATAGGCATGAGCATAATACTGAAAAGCGTCATGAGTGGTGACTAATTGCCTTTGGGAAGGGGGGATAGTTTTAATAGCCGCAGTAATCCAGCGATCAAGATTTTCTAATTCCCTGATTAATTGGGCGGCATTTTCAGTAAAAATCTCTTTATCTTCGGGACTTAATTCAATCAATTGATCTCGGATTTTTTTCACCATGATTATGCCATTTTTTGCCGAACCCCAAACATGGGGATCGGGTACTTTCTGCCCCTCTTTTTCCAGTTGTAAAGGTGTAATGGCTTCTCCCACAGCCACTTTTTTCGCTTTAACTGCCGTAGAATCGATCATTTTAATTAACCCCGGTTCGAGATTATAACCGTTATAGAGAATTAAATCGGCTTTTTCTAAAGCCACACTATCGGCGGGAACTGGTTCATAAACGTGGGGATCATCCCCTGGTTTTAAAATGTCTTGATGGTCAATTTCTTCACCGCCTACTCGTGCGGTTAAATCGGCGATAATTGTGCTGGTGGAGATTACCTTGGGTTTTTGGTTATCAGTGGTATTAACCGAGGCATTACAAGCAACCAATCCCAAAAATAAACAGGATAAAATTAGTTTTTTCATCGAGAAATAGAGATGAGGGGTTAGAGGTTAGAGATGAGGGGAAATGGCATTGATATCTATCCTGATTTTTTTCCTGACTAAAGACTCCTTTTACTATTAAAATAGAGAATAGAGAAGGTGTAAATTGAAGAGATATGGATAACCAAGCCCCGATTAAACTACCGAAAACCAGCGAATCCGACCACCTCAAGCGAATTCGTCACACCACCTCCCATGTGATGGCCATGGCGGTGCAGAAATTATTCCCGAAAGCCCAAGTTACTATCGGGCCTTGGACTGAAACCGGATTTTACTACGATTTTGATGTGCCGGAACCTTTTACCGATAAGGATCTCAAGGACATCAAGAAAGAGATGGTCAAAATTATCAATAAAAAACTGCCGGTGATTCGCGAGCAAGTTTCTCGGGAAGAAGCGGAAAAGCGCATTAAAGCGATTAATGAGGTCTATAAGCTGGAAATTCTGGCGGGAATTCAAGAACCCATCACCCTCTATCATCTTGGTGACGCTTGGTGGGATTTGTGCGCCGGTCCGCATCTAGATAATACAAGCGAACTAGACCCAAAAGCGATCGAATTAGAGACGGTAGCGGGTGCTTATTGGCGTGGGGATGAGAATAAAGCCCAATTACAGCGCATTTACGGCACAGCCTGGGAAAATCCCCAACAATTAGCCGAATACAAGCGCCGTAAGGAAGAAGCACTCAAACGTGACCATCGCAAATTAGGCAAAGAATTAGGTTTATTTATTTTCTCTGATTCTGTCGGGCCAGGGTTGCCTTTATGGACACCGAAAGGAACTTTAATTCGTTCTTTGTTAGAAGATTTTCTGAAAAAAGAACAGTTAAAACGCGGTTATTTACCCGTAGTTACTCCCCATATTGCTCGCGTCGATTTGTTTAAAATTTCCGGTCACTGGCAAAAGTACAAAGAAGATATGTTTCCCATGATGGCAGACGATGAGGAATCTGCTAGTAAGGAAATAGGATTTGTGCTTAAACCGATGAACTGTCCTTTTCATATTCAAATCTATAAAAGTGATTTGAGATCCTATCGGGAATTGCCGATGCGTTTGGCAGAATTTGGTACAGTTTATCGTTACGAACAATCGGGAGAATTGGGGGGGTTAACTAGAGTTCGCGGTTTTACCGTCGATGATTCCCATTTGTTTGTCACTCCCGAACAATTAGACAAGGAATTTTTAAGCGTTGTTGATTTAATTTTGACGGTGTTTAAGAGTTTACAATTAAAGAATTTTAAGGCGCGATTGAGTTTTCGTGACCCCGAATCGGATAAGTATATCGGTTCCGATGAAGCTTGGGAAAAGGCACAATCAGCGATTAGAAAAGCGGTGCAAACTTTGGGGATGGATTATTTTGAAGCCCCCGGAGAAGCGGCTTTTTATGGTCCAAAATTAGACTTTATTTTCCAAGATGCCCTCGAAAGAGAATGGCAGTTAGGAACGGTACAGGTAGATTATAATTTACCCGAACGTTTTGAACTAGAATATGTTGCTGAAGATGGTAATCGTAAACGTCCGGTGATGATTCATCGCGCACCTTTTGGTTCTTTGGAACGTTTAATCGGTATTTTAATCGAAGAATACGCGGGGGATTTTCCTCTTTGGTTAGCCCCTGTCCAGATACGATTATTACCGGTTAGTGATACTCAATTGGATTACGCTAAAGAGGTGACAGCGAAAATGCAATTGTTAGGAATTCGCGCCGAAACCGATACCAGTGGCGAACGTTTGGGTAAAATGATTCGCAATGCTGAAACCGCAAAAATCCCCGTGATGGCAGTGGTGGGGGCAAAAGAAATGGAAAGTAATAGTTTAAGTATTCGCACCCGTGCCACGGGCGATTTAGGGGTAATTAGCGTCGAGGAAGTGGTGGCAAAATTAGAAAGTGCCATCCAAAATCACGGTAATTTTTAAGCGTTTGCTCATCTCATTCTATGGGGCAGAAAATATTTCTGTCCCAGCATTTTTGAGCAACCCAGGAGATTTTTCTTGATTATCCTTTAGGTATCGTCATCTTTTTGAAAGGGATTTTCCCCAATGCCTAGGCCTTTTTTGCTCTGTTTTAAGTCTTTCCAGAGGGCTTTAATTTTTTGATAGGCTTCTAGAGAACTGATTTTGCCCCCCGTTTCCAGATTACAAATAAAACTGACTTTTTGGGCAAATTCCTGTAAATTGGCGTTAAATAGCAAGTTTTCTGGCTTAAATTCCCCATAGTAGGGCGCGCGAGGATAGAGAAAATCCTCCTTGCGGCGATCGGGGAGATTCGGGTTATCATCGTTAGGAGGATTCTGATTCATAGGGCGACGGCGGGTAATTTTTCGGAATTTCTTTAGATTTTTCGGTAATGGTAATGGGAGATAATATCAATTGTTGGCTATGATTGAGGATTTAAGTAAAAACTTGGCTGATTCGCCAAAAGTTGACCCCTGGTATCGTGACACTTTTTGGTTATAGGTTAAGGTTCGATCGTCAAATGTTGACAGTTATCTTTAAGCTGCAATTATACATTATTTTTCTCAACGATCATCTACCCAATGATAGAGACTTTTTGCCTGGGTTGATCGCCAAAATTTACTGCCGCCACTATCTGATTAACCATCGATTTTCGTTTATCAATTGCCGAGGATGATAACTATGGAAAAACTCTATGAAGGTAAGGCCAAAATTCTCTATCAAACCGATGATCCTGATATTCTCCTCACTTATTACAAAGACGATGCCACCGCTTTTAATGCCCAAAAACGCGGGCAAATTGTCGGTAAAGGGGAAATTAACTGTACTGTCTCCACTGCCCTATTTCAATGGTTAGAATCCCTAGGAATACCTACCCATTATATCGATCGCCCTAGTTCTAGGGAAATGCGCGTCAAGGCGATTAAAATTATTCCTTTGGAGGTAGTAGTCAGAAATATCGCTGCCGGGAGTTTGTGCAAGCAAACGGGATTAAAGGAGGGGAAAGTTTTACCTTTTCCTCTTGTAGAATTTTATCTCAAGGACGATGCTTTAGGCGATCCTTTGTTAACGCCCGATCGCATAAAAGTGATCGATATTGCCAGCGAGGAGCAAGTCAATCAGTTACGAGATTTAGCCCTGCAAATCAATCAATATCTGCAAGAATTTTTCGATAAGTGCCAGATTATTCTCGTCGATTTCAAGTTAGAATTTGGAGTTGATAAAACGGGCAAAATTTATCTAGGTGATGAAATTAGCCCCGATACCTGTCGTCTCTGGGATAAAACCCAAGAGGATGCCCAAGCGCGCATTCTCGATAAGGATCGTTTTCGTCGCGATTTAGGAGATGTGGAAACTGCCTATCAACAAGTACAAGCAAGAGTTTTACAACAGATAGAGGGTTTATAACCGTAGGGTGTGTTAGCGAGCGCGTAACGCACCTTAGATAGAGAGTTTATAACCGTAGGGTGTGTTAGCGAGCGCGTAACGCACCTTAATTGAGATTAGCAATTTAATAATTTATGTCGAGAAGAATTATCGGGTTAACAGGGGGAATAGCTTGTGGTAAATCCACGGTTTCCAATTATTTAGAAAATATCTACAAAATTCCTGTCCTTGATGCGGATATTTATGCCCGGGAAGCAGTGGAAAAAGGTTCGGCAATTTTAGAGAGAATTTTTCAGCGTTATGGCAGAAAAGTTAAAACTGAGGATAATTCCCTTAATCGCCAACAGTTAGGAGAGATTATTTTTAATAATCCCGAGGAAAAAATCTGGTTAGAAAGTCAGATTCATCCCTACGTTAGAGAATGTTTTAAGCGGCATTTAGAGCAGTTAGAAGCCCCGATAGTTGTTTTTTCTGTTCCTTTATTATTGGAAGCCAAACTAACCCATTTAGTCACAGAGATTTGGGTGGTTTCCTGCGGTTTTGAGCAACAAATTCAACGCTTAATGACTAGGAATAACTTAAGCAGAGAACAAGCGATCACTCGGATTAATAATCAAATGCCTTTAGCCGAAAAAATTGCCTTAGCTGATATTGTTTTGGACAATTCCGGGGATTTAGAAGCTTTATATACCCAGATCGATCGAGCTATAAGTAGCTGGTTAGAATTAAATTGAAGATAGATTTTGGGTTCGATCCCCCCTGCCCCCCTTGATAAGGGGGGTGCCGATAGGCGGGGGGATCCCCCTTGATAAGGGGGGAAACTGATAGTTTTTAACACCTAACTACTTACAATAGGGATTGAGCTTAAAACAACCAGGCAAATTTTCCCACCCCGAATTTTACATAGAGAATAATTGCCAAAACCAATAAAAATAGAAAGCCAATAATTAATAAATAGTCTTTATTGGTTAAGATTGATTCCTGTAAAAATGTGCGATCGGGATCACCAGAGAAAGCTTTAGCTTGTAGAACTACCTCTAATTTTTGCGATTTAGCCATAGCGTTTAAAATTAAAGGTACAGCGATAGAAGCGTAAATTTTTCCTTTTTGTAACCAACCCATTTTTTCTATTGCTAATCCTCGTAATCTTTGAGCAGAAATAATCGATCGAGATTCTTCTACTAGGAGAGGAAATAAACGCAGGGTAGAGGAAAAAATAAAGACTATTTTGTAAGGAATTCTGGCCTTAGTTAAACTCACCATCATCTGATTTATATCGGTGGTAAAAATAGCGAGGGGAATAATTAAAACCATCGTGAGAGTTTTAAAGATCACATTTAAACCGTAGAGGGTTCCCTCCACAGTCATTTTATTAGAACCGACAGTTAATAAGGGAGTTAATTCAGTTTTTCCCGTTAAAGTTTTTACCTGTTCCACATTAAAAAATCCCATGGTAATTAATAAGAATAGATAAAAAGGAGCCATGAATTTTAAAATAGTGAGAAGATAAGACCATTTTACCCCCGCCCAGAGACAAGCTAAAGCGACAATAAGAGTTAGAAAACCGCCAGCGAGGGGACTTTCCCAAGTAAAAGCGATGAGAGTAACCACGATCATCATGGTTAATTTTGTCCGAAAATCTAGGCGAGTAAAAGGAGAATTTTGATCGACGGTTTGCCAGTTAAATGATTGCATAATCAGGAAAAAAGTTAGTAAGTAGCTAGGTGTTAAAAACTGTCAGATGCCCCCCTTATTAAGGGGTATCCCCCCGCCTATCGGCACCCCCCTTATCAAGGGGGGCAGGGGGGATCGGCACACCCTTATTAAGGGGGGATTAAGAACGTAGGTTGGGTTGAATCATGAAACCCAACGCCCGATTATGTTACGCTACCGCTAACCCATCCTACAAATAATTGTGCCTCCCTACTTACTTAAGGGAATGAGTTAATCACCTATCCCCATTAATCAACTAGGAAGGGTTAGCAACTCTCTTCATTTGCTCTTGAATTTCGGGGTTATAAATCTGGAGATAATTCCAATAATTACCAAACACCGATTCTATATAACCCTTAGTTTCTCTAAAGGGAATATTCTCGACAAATTCATCGGGATCGCTAAAATCGAAACGCTGTTTCCATTTAGAAACTGCCCCAGGTCCAGCGTTATAACTAGCCACAGCAAAAAGTGAATTTCCGGCGAATTTGCCGTGGGTATAATCGAGATACCATGTCCCCATCATAATGTTATCTTCGGGATTAGTTAAAGAATAACTTTTATTGCCAGTATTACCCGCGATATATTTACCCGTATCGGGCATAATTTGCATTAATCCCACTGCCCCCACAGGAGAACGAATTTCTTTTTCAAAGCGGGATTCTTGCCGGATTAAAGCTGTCACTAGCAGGGGATTTAATTGTCTATCTTTTGACCATTCCAGGATGCTATCGTAGTAGGGGAAAGGGAATAAAGCGTGCCAGTATTTATCATTTTGTCGCAGGACTTTCCATGCTTCCCTTTCCTCTGGGGTATCTCTTTCTCGCAAGCGCCAAATCAGGTTAATTCCTTCTAAATTTTGATTGCGAGAGAGTTTATAGACACCGAGGTTAAATTGTTCGTCAACGGTTAAATTCCAAGGATCAACAATTTCTGCTTGGAAGAGATTCCACGCGTCCGTATCTTCACCAATGCGATATAGTTCCTTGAAAGCTTCCGAACCGGCGGGAGTATCGTTACGGGTGGCGGGTTTGACGGTGGTAGGATTATAGGAGCGGACAGTGGTAAAATCCCCCACGTCCCAACCTAATAAAACCGCCGAGCGCCAAGCATAATAGGAATGGGGATGACGAGAAATAGTGTAGGTAAAAGCTTGTTTTGCTTCTTGGTTTTTGCCCAGTTTTTGCGCCCATTTTCCCACCCAAAAGGCCGCTTTCGGGGCAGTTTGACTATCGGAATTATTAACCGCAATTGGCTGCGCCCACTGCCACGCCTTGGCGTAATCACCAGATTTAGCGGCTCTTTGGGCCATTAACCAGCGATAATCGGCGGCTTCGTCGGATTTTGGGTATTTATTTAATAAAGTCTGCCATGTTTGACTAGCGGCCTGGGCATTAGTTGAGTCCAGTAATTTGGCTTTCGCTTCCAAAGCTTCCGGAGCGCGATCGGGAAATTGCTTGACAATGCGATCGAGATATGCTATAGCATCGCGGTTAGGAGAAATTTGGGCGAGTCGCAGTAATCCTAACCCGGTTTCTGAGGCCTGGGGATAGGTTTTAATTAATTTTTGGTAAGCGCTGCGAGCTTCTGGCAGTTTTTTGGCAATTTGTAGCCCGCGGGCGTAACGATAGGCTTGTTCGGGGCTAGGAGTGGCTTTAGCATAGGCTTTATAGGCTTTTTCGTACAATCCCGACTGCCAATAACCTGCCCCAATCATTGCCCAATCCGCCGGAGTTAACTGCTCGGCGTAGTCTTTCACCAAACGATTGCGGGCCTGATTGAGGGTAGGATCAAAAGGATTAGCCTTGGCTAACTGTAACCATAAGGGAAATTGATCGGGATTTTCTTGAAGACGTTGGCGAATTAAAGCCAAAGTACGCGGGTGTCGGGGGTATTCCTTAAGCAATTTCTCATGATAACTGGGGTCGTATTTGCCCAAAGAGTAGTAAGCTTCCGCCACTACGGGCGATTGGGGATAGGTTTCCAGTAATTTTTGCCAAATTTCTTGCGCTTTTTCACTATCATTGGTTAATTCGTGGGCGCGTCCCTGTTTGAGGAGAATCTGGGGAGCGAGGACAGGATATTGTTTTTCTAAGCCTTCTAATTGTTTTAAAGCCGGACCCCCTTCATATTTTCTCAATAAATCCATAGCCAAGAGATAGCGGGCGCGACTACGATCTAAAGAGGGCGCATTGGCATCAGCAACATCTCTTAACTTGACATCTCGCTCGGTTTGTGGTAAGGAAGCGCTATCAACTACGGCAGAGGGTTGGTTAGGATCTTGGCTAGGAAGCGAAGCACTATTGCGATCGAGCCAAGCGAGGATTTTCGGGTGAAAGAGAAAGAGACTGGTGAGAGTAAAAAGCGCAACCCCAGAACCTAAGCCAAGAATGAGCGGGGTGTGAGGGGGGAATTTTTTAAACATTACCTTATTAAAGACAGTAACTCAACATACATTATCAGTGATCGTGGTGACAGGTTGTTTGTTTCAACCAGCTTGGGGAACTGGGATGTGGGGTGTGGGGTGTGGGGTGTAGGGTGTGGGGTGTAGGGTGTGGGGTGTGGGGTGTAGGGTGTGGGGTGTAGGGTGTGGGGTGTGGGGTGTGGGGTGTGGGGTGTGGGGAGAATAAATAAAATAATCTCCTATCTCCTATCTCCTATCTCCTATCTCCTGACTCCTATCTCCTGACTCCTATCTCCTGACTCCTATCTCCTGACTCCTGATCACTGATCCCTGAGATATGGTACGCTAAACAGGATTTAAGTATTATTAATGATTACTATGAAACAGCGCGGCGTGACGGTTTGGTTAACAGGATTGAGCGGTGCGGGGAAAAGCACGATTACCGAGGCATTACAGGCAAAATTAATCGCTGAAGGTTATTCCATTGAAGTTCTCGACGGCGATATAGTACGGACGAACCTCACCAAAGGTTTAGGATTTAGTAAAGAGGATCGCGATGAAAATATCCGTCGCATTGGTTTTGTGTCCAATTTGCTCACCCGTCACGGTGTGATTGTCCTAGTTTCGGCTATTTCTCCCTATCGTGAGATTCGCGAGGAAGTACGGGGAAAAATCGGCAATTTTGTCGAAGTTTTCGTGAATGCTCCCTTAAACGTCTGTGAGGATCGCGATGTGAAAGGATTATATAAAAGAGCGCGTGCTGGCGAAATCAAGTCTTTTACGGGAATTGATGATCCCTATGAACCACCTTTTAACCCGGAAGTGGAATGCCGCACCGATTTAGAGACTTTAGAGGAAAGTGTCGCCAAAGTCTGGAACAAATTGACGGAATTAGGCTACATTCATCAAGCTGTGGCGGTTTAATCGCATAATAACTTTGTATTATTGGAAAACATCGTAGGGACGTGGACTAAAAACGTCTCTACACCCCGATTAACCCCTTAGGCAAATTTGTTAGTTAGGGTTTGCTGAATAATGGTAAAACCCTTTTAAAATAAGGCTTTTGACCTGCTAAAATCCGATGTTCATGCTGCGAAAATAGGATTAAGACCTTCAAAAACCTTGCATTATCCTTCTTTGAGTACACAAACTGGTACAAAAAAAAGAGGACAACAAAACCTGAAACGACCGACTCCTGACTCCTGACTCCTGACTCCTACCCCCAGGAAAAACTTTTTCAGCAGACCCTAGTTAATCTCCTTTTCTTCAGTACCTAAGCAAGGTTAATTATACCTCTCAGTTAACCTCTGGCCAAAGTGCAAGAGTGCCTAAACAGTAATCAGTAATCAGTGATCAGTAAGTAGGGAGGCACAATTATTTGTAGGATGGGTTAGCGGTAGCGTAATCCCTGGGGGTGTTGGGTTTCATGCTTCAACCCAACCTACGTTCTGATAACTGATAACTGATAACTGATAACTGATAACTGTCTCGACTAGCAAATTAATTTTGCAGGAATACTTAATATTTAAAGGCGCTAAATTATTTTGAAATCTCGCTCTAGTTATTGGAACCTCATTCCCTATCTCCGTCCCCAAACCCAAACAATTATTTTGGCGTTCATCTGTACGATCGGATTTACGGTATTTTGGCCGATTTTAGCCTGGTTAGCTGGACAAATGGCCAGATATATCGGCGAGGGAAATGTGCAAGCATTGGCGACACTTTCGGGGGTGGGGGCAGTGGTTTTTTTACTGCGGGGAATGTCTCAGTATGGGCAAGATTCCCTGATGGCAAAAGCTTCTTTAAAAATTGCCCTCGAATTAAGAAAAAAAGTTTATGCACACCTGCAAACCCTCGGCTTAAATTACTTTGAAACGGCGAAAACTGGTGATTTATCCTATCGTTTAACGGAAGATATTGATCGCATTGGGGAAGTAATTAATAAATTTTTCCATGATTTTATTCCCTCCGCCTTACAGTTAATTGTCGTCTTTGCCTATATGTTTATTGTTAACTGGCAATTGACGATCGCTGTCATTATTATCGCTCCTTTGTTGGGAGTTTTGGTGGGATTTTTTGGTGAAAAATTATTACAGTATGCTCGTCGCGCCCAAGCGAAAATATCTAACCTTTCTGCGTTATTAACCGAAGTTTTTGGCGGTATTCGCGTGGTGCAAGCTTTCGCTGCTGAAGATTATCAAACCGAGCTTTTTGCCCAAGAAGCGGAGGAAAATCGCCGCGCTCAATACCTATCAGAATCCACCAAAGCTTTACAATACGTCGTGGTGGGATTCTTACAAGCTCTCGGTGTCATCTTTTTATTCTTTCTCGCTGGTTGGCAAATTTCCCAAAAGAATTTAACTGGAATTGACTTTGTTAGTTATGTGGCAGCGGTGGCAATGTTAATCGATCCCATCGCCCATATTACCAGTAATTATAATCAATTTAAACAGGGGCAAGCCTCCATGGATCGGATTTTTGAATTGTTAGCTATTTTGCCAACAATTACCGAAAAACCGAATGCGATCAATCTGCAACCCCATAGCAAAGAAGTTGAATATTGTCAAGTAAATTTTTATTACAACCAGGACAGACAGGTTTTAAAAAATATTAATTTTACTGCACACGCTGGGGAAATGATTGCTTTAGTGGGAGCATCGGGAGCGGGAAAAACCACTTTAGTTAATCTTTTATTGCGTTTTTATGACCCCACTTCTGGCAAGATTTTAATCGATGGGGTGGATATTCGTGATGTGACTTTAAAAAGTCTCCGGCGACAAATTGGCGTAGTTTTACAGGAAAATATTCTCTTTTCTGGCACTATAGCCCAAAATATCGCTTTTGGTCAGGGAGATTTTAATCTGCAAGAGGTGGAAAAAGCGGCAAAAATTGCCAACGCTCATCAATTTATCAGTGAACTTTCCCAGGGTTACTATACCTATGTGGGAGAAAGGGGTGTTAATTTATCGGGTGGACAAAGACAAAGAATCGCCATTGCGCGAGCAGTTTTATCTAATCCGAGGATTTTAATCTTAGATGAAGCAACTTCAGCGCTCGATTCGGAATCGGAAGCTTTAGTGCAGGAAGCTTTAGAAAGAATTATGACGGAGCGCACGGTATTTGTTATTGCTCACCGATTAGCAACTGTCAGAAAAGCTAACCGTATTTTAGTCTTAGAAAAGGGTGAAATTATCGAGGTGGGTAATCACGAGGAGTTATTAAATCTTAATGGTCGTTACGCTCAATTTCATGCTAGACAATTTCAAGATTAGTCTATTTGGCGTTAAGAGTTGGGCGTTATTTCTGATTTTATCATTCAAGCCAAGTTTTTGGGGGGTTCTACCCCCCAAACCCCGGAGCGCATTAGTTTTTCGGTGGGATGCTTACACGCGGTTGTTCATATATTTGTACTAATTTAAGAGTCACCGATATAGCAGTTATCTTAATGGTGAGGTAGGAAGTTTTCGTTTTGTAAAGTCAGTTGCGGAATTAGGTTAGACTTCATCTTTAGGGAAACGCTGTAAGTATCCAGACAGAATTAATTATAGATATTTTTCCGTTCCCTCTACTTAGGGTTTGCTGAATAAATCTAAAAACCTTGTTGGATAGGGTTTTTAGACTTGTTTTCCCTCAAAAAGTGCCGACCTTTGGAGTGATTGGGGGGAAAATTCAGGTACTTTTTCCCTGAAAATTAGGTAATTGACCCCCTGAAAATGGGTAAAACCCCACACCCCACACCCCACACCCCACACCCTGCCCCCAGGAAAAGCTTTTTGCCGCAAACCCTACTTAGGGTTTTTTTCGGGGAATTCCTCGCAGGGTTAAAACATCATCGAGGGTGGAACAATAGTTTTTTAAACCAAAATCAGCAGGAGTATAGGTTTTAATGTGGGTGAAGTGGCGATAATTCATTGCAAAACGGTCCCATGCTTCCATCTGCAAGTTAAAAACTTTGATAAAAAAGTTAGCAATGGTTAAAGATAAAGGAATGCGAAAATAGATTTTTTTGTTTAAATAAGTACAGATTTCCTCCACTGCTTGGTTAGCTGTTGTGCGTTGATTGCCTAGAACAATTTTGCTTTCTGGTGCGGGATTTTCGATTAAATAATTCACCACTTGAGCTATATCTTTGGCATGGATAAAATGAAAACTGCCATCAGCTTGAAACCAACGCACTAAACCGATATATTTCAACACATCCGGTAAACCGCCATAGATATGAGAATAGGGTTTATTTTCGTCACCACCTAAGACAAAAGTGGGGTATAAAGTGATAATTTTATCGGCGATTTCTAGGTCAGTAAATTTACTATAACAAATATATTTAGTGCGGATATAATTAGTTCCTATCTCCCCAGCTTCCGGTAAAGGTTGATTATTTTGATTGAGAATGCTGGCGGTAGAAAAGTAGAGGACTTTCTCGCAGATTTGAGCATCTAAATAACTAATTAATTCTAGGGTTTTTACCACATTAATCTGATAACTTTCCTCCTCTCCTCCCCAACTGGTAGCGATTAAAACCGCTATATTCATTGTTTTTAAAAGATCGGCATATACCCCAATATTTTCCATATCGCCTAAAAGTATATGAACATTTGATCGCCCTTGGTAAGTAAATTTTAACTTCTCTGGATTACGAACTAAAAAATATAATTCATAGTCGGGATTTTCCAGTAAAATCTCAGCGATATAATGCCCAATACAGCCACTCACACCCGTTAGAAATATTTTTTTCATTATTTTAATTGATACGGCAGAATTTAGGGGACAGTGTGAAAGTAAAAAGTGAGTCACGGGTTCGGATTTTGGAGAGCTGCATCTAAACTTTGCAGAAATATCAAAAATGAGTAATGGTCAGTGACTCTTAAATTATTACAAATATATCAGCAGCTGCGTGTAAGCATCCCACAAAAAAACTAATGCGCGGGGGGTTCGGGGGAGGCGCTTCGTCCCCCGACGGGGGGTTTGGGGGGTAGAACCCCCCAAGAGTCTGGATTGGAAACAAACAACCTAGAAAGCACAGTTTTTTAACAGAAGTTATCAGAGAATCCCAACTTAGTAGATTTTAAATTATGGGATGCACTCTTAGGTGTTGGGTGTTACAGACGATTTCCTTACCTCCTAACCCCTATTCCCTAAACCTTGATCACGACATCCTAGGCGTGAACTGCTAATAATTGATCCGCTTGTTTAGCGGTTTCAAAGAAGAAACGCACGTTATCTTCAGGAGTTCCCACCAAAACACCATGACCTAAATTAAGAATATGACCTTGATTACCTGCTTTACGAATAGTATCAATAATCCGCTCGCGAATAAAAGACTGGGAACCGAATAAAACCCCCGGATCGATATTACCTTGAACCATCATCGATTTACCTAAACGCTGTCTCGCTTCGGCCAGATCCACGGTCCAATCGACGCTAATAATATCAACCCCCGATTTACCCATTCTTTCCAAAACGCCGGCGCTGCCACTAATGTAGAGAATTAACGGTGTATCGGGATGGGTTTCTTTCACCAAACGAACTACTTTTTGTTGATAGGGTAAGGCAAAAACATCGTAATCTTGGGGAGTTAATTGACCCGCCCAAGAGTCGAACATTTGTACCACTTGCGCCCCACAATCAATTTGATAACGGACATAAGTGGCGATCATATCCGCTAATTTATCTAAAAATTGGTGCAGTACCGAGGGTTCCGAAAAAGCCATCCCTTTAATCACAGAATAACTTTTAGAACCTTTCCCTTCCACTGCGTATGCTGCTAAAGTCCAAGGCGCTCCGACAAAACCGAGGACAGTGGATTTGTTTCCCACCTCTTGACGTAGGGTTTTTAAAATCGTTTTGATAAAAGGTAAAGACTGATCGGGATCGAGGGGATTAAGTTGGTCCACCTGCGCTTGAGTACGAATGGGAGAATCGATAATCGGCCCCTTACTTTCGATAATATCAAAGGGAATACCAATTCCCGCCAGGGGAGTGAGGATATCGGAAAACATGATCACCCCATCTGGTTGAAAAGCACGCCAAGGTTGCAGGGAGATTTCGATCGCTAAATCGGCATTTTCCGATCTTTCCCGAAAACTGGGGTATTTATCCCGCAATTCCCGATAAATCTGCATATAACGTCCTGCTTGTCTCATCATCCACACGGGAGGACGGGGTAAGATTTCTCCTTTGGCAGCGCGTAATAAATAAGGTATTTCAGGGGAGTCAGTCATATCAGGATGATTATTCTATTGCCTTTTCTACGGTATCATCCCCCGTACAGCTAATTTTTCTAGTTTTTCCTTAAGAATTGTTAACGAAAATTATCTCCCTTTGCATTGAAACTGGGTACTGGAAATTGTAGTACAATCTTTTGGGTTGAGACAGGGTGTAGAGTGTAGGCTATAGGGATAAGTTGATAAAATCTATGGCGGATTCAAAAATTCAATCTTACCGAGATTTAAGAGTTTGGCAGGAGGCCGTAAATTTAGCTGAAAGTTGCTATCGTCTCACTAAAACTTTTCCCAAAGAAGAGCTTTATGGGATGACAACACAGATTCGCCGAGCTTCGGTGTCAATAGCAGCGAATATTGCCGAGGGGTATGGACGCAAAACCAGGGGAGAATACATCCAATTTTTGTACATAGCTCAAGGTTCTCTCAAAGAGTTGGAGACTCATTGGTTAATCTCTCAAAGAGTTGAACTAGCTTCCCCTCAGAGCGTCAATCCTATTCTTAATCAATGTGAATCAGTAGGCCGACTCCTGCTAACTTTGATTCGTTCCCTTGAAAATAAATAACCCCCACACCCTACACCCCACACCCCACACCCCACTCCCTACACCCTACACCCTACACCCCACACCCCACACCCTACACCCCACTCCCCACCCTGGGATGAACTCGACGCAATCGTAAAGCATTCGTCACCACGGAAAGGGAACTTAAAGCCATGGCAGCACCGGCAATAATCGGATTGAGCAGAAAAGGATAGAGGACTCCGGCAGCGATGGGAATGGCAATCAGGTTATAAATAAAAGCAAAAAAGAGATTTTCTTTGATATTTCGCATTGTTGCCCGACTTAACTCAATAGCAGTCACAATTCCCTGTAAATCTCCCGAAATTAAGGTTATATCGCTTGCGGCGATCGCTACATCAGTCCCCGTGCCAATGGCAATACCTAAGTCCGCTTGCGCCAATGCGATCGCATCATTGATGCCATCTCCAACCATGGCGACTATTTTCCCTTTTTTCTGCAAATATTCGATTTTTTCGGCTTTTTCTTGGGGACGGAGTGCGGCAAAAAAGCGCCGGATACCCAACTCGCTGGCGATCGCTTCTGCGGTTTCGAGGTTGTCCCCCGTCATCATCATCACCTCTAAGCCCATTTTTTTGAGCTTGGCGACCACTGAAGAAGAAAAAGGTTTTAAAACGTCGGAAATGGCAATCAACCCCTCTAAATGCCCGTTAACCGCTATCCAAGCCACGGTTTTTTTCTGCCATTCCCAATCGTGGGCGACTTTTTTAAGAACTTTTGTTTCGATACCTTGACTTTCTAACCATTGTTGTGTACCGATTTGCACTAAATCCGACCCGACTTTTCCCTGCACTCCTGACCCAGTTATTGAGTCAAATTCGGTTACTTCTAGGGTTTTAATGGCGTTTAACCGCCCATATTTAACTATTGCTTCTCCTAACGGGTGTTCAGAATGATTCTCCACCGATACGACTAACTGCAGCAGCGATAATTCCCGTCCATCCCCCACCCCCTCGCGAGTCAAGAAGTCCGTCACCGTTGGTTTACCCTGGGTGAGAGTTCCGGTTTTATCTAGAACAATAGTAGTAATGCCCTGGGCTAATTCTAAACTTTCGGCATTTTTAATTAAAATTCCCTGTTTTGCTCCCTGTCCTGTTCCCACCATAATCGAGGTGGGTGTAGCTAATCCTAGCGCACAGGGACAGGCGATAATTAAGACTTCCACCATTGTAATCAAAGCGAGGGTGAGATTACCCGTGCGGAGAATCCAAAATAAGAAAGTTATTACCGCAATAATCATCACCACCGGCACAAAATAAGCGGTCACTCGATCGACTAATCTTTGTATAGGTGCTTTTGATGCTTGCGCGGTTTGCACTAATCGGACAATCTGAGCTAAAACCGTATCTTTTCCCACCCGTAACGCTTGCATTTGTAGGCTACCGGTTTTATTAATTGTCGCACCGATTACCTGTTGATTGACGGTTTTTCGCACGGGTAAACTTTCCCCCGTCACCATCGATTCATCAATGCTAGAACTGCCTTGGATAATTATGCCATCGACGGGAATTTTTTCCCCCGGACGCACTAAAATTATATCTCCTACTTTCACCTCTTCTATTGGTATATCTAGCGTCTGTTCTTCCCTAATTACCCTAGCAGTTTTTGCCTGTAATCCCATTAATTGTTTAATAGCGGCGGCCGTTTCTTTTCTGGCACGTTTTTCGAGGAAACGACCGAGTAAAATCAGAGTAATGACGATAGCTGATGCTTCGTAATAGACATGGGAATTAAACCCCTGTTTTTCGATAAAATCGCTCCCGAAGGTTAAAAACAGGGAATAAAAATAGGCGGCACTGGTTCCCAAAACTACTAAAGTGTCCATGGTGGCAGTGCGATTTTTAAAGGCTTTCCAAGCATTTTTATAAAAACTTTGACCACACCAAAATTGGACGGGAGTAGCGAGAATTAATTGTAATAAGGGAGCGTGTAACCAGTGGGGAATAAAAGATAGAGATAAACCCGTCATCATCGGCAAAGAACCGATAAAAAGTATAATGCTAATAACAATAGCGATCGATAGTTTGGTGAGAAGTTCTTTTTCTGGCCTGGATTCGAGATTAATTTCCGTTATCGGTGTAGCTTGGAAACCGGCATCCCTAACTTTTGCTTGAATAGTGTTAAGATCGGTACGCTTGGGATCATAGTCCACATCCACCTGTTCCATGCCAAAATTAACTTGACATCGAATCACTCCGGGGATAGATTTAATTATCCGTTCGATCGAATCAGCACAACCAGCGCAACTCATCCCGGCGAGTTTGAGAGTTTGATGGGTCATAATGTTAATAGCAGCGGAAGTCAGCAAGAAAATCCCCTGCAGCAGAGTTATATCTTTAGCATAAAATATTCCCCTAGCTGCAGGGTCAAGAATCCTCTGTTAATTTTTCTGAATAGATATGAAGAAATGTCAAAAAGAGTGTCTGTATTTTCCTAACACACCCTTAATTTTTATGGACAAATTTCAATTAGGGCTTGCTGAATAAATCTAAAAACCTTGTTGGGTAAGACTTTTAGACTTTTTGTCAATCAAAAAGTACCGGATATGCGAGTGATCGGGGGGAAAATTCCTGGACTTTTTCCCTGAAAATTAGGTAATTGACCCCCTCAAAATCGGTAAAACCCTACACCCCACACCCCACACCCCACACCCTGCCCCCAGGAAAAACTTTTTGCCGCAAACCCTAATTAACCCCACTCTGTTGCGTATCTTGACCCTGCAAAGCATCGGCAGCGGAAACACCATCACCCTGAAAACCAAAATACCATAAAGCAGCGGCAGCTTCAGCGCGATTTACCGGTCTTTTTGGCTGAAATAGGGTAGTAAAACCAAAAACTCGCCGAATATTGGCTTGTTCGGCATTTTGAAAATCGGCATAAAGAGCGCGCACCAGCTGCGGGTTAATTTTATTAGTATCCTGAAAACCCCAAGTATTTTTAATCGTATCAAGATTGGCGCTCGGTAAAGCTTTTCTGATATCTAATGGCACTTTCCAAGCGATTAAATCTTCCCGGGTTAAAGGAGCATTGGGACGGAATAAAAGGGCGCTACTATCTCCCGTTAAAGGAGAGGGAATTAACCCCGCTTCCGCTAATCCTTGAATATAAATATAATCGGGATCGTTATTTTTAACATCACTAAAAGCTGGGGAACTATTGGGAGTAGCTAAACGGATTTGTTTACCCGCTACATTGGCATAAATGGCATTATTAGCCTGTAACAACCAGCGCGCAAATTCTCGGCGCGTTATTGTATCATTAGGGTTAAACTGATTGTTATTACCAGTTAATACTCCTAATCTAGCTAAGTCTTGAATGTGGCTTTTTAAGGGATTAGGTAAGGATTCGAGATCGTTAAAACTGGTAGGATTAAGATTGGGTAAGGGGGAAGAAATAGGGGAGGGACTAGGGGAAGCAATCGGGGTTCCCGTTGGACGATAATCGAGGCTATATTCCGTATTGGGAGAAGTGGCAGTTATGGTGATAGTTAATTCTAAATTATCTCGACGGGCTGTCAAGGTACTATTGACTCCTTCCCCAGAAAAGGGAGTGATAATTTCCCAATTATTATTAACTAATTCCTGTTGATAAAAAGCCTCGATCGCATTGCTGGGATCGTTGGATTGCCAACGGGTTTGCCCACCAGTATTATCAGGATTTGTCTGCACGGATAATAATTCTGATTGACTATATCGAGGAATTTCTGCGGGAAAATTTGCGGGTAATTGCTGGTTATTAGGAGAGTTTTCCGGTATGGGATTTGTTTGTAGATTAGGATCGGCAGCCAGACGATTTTCTAGGGCAGGATTGCCACTACAGGCTCCTAAAATGCCCAGCAGAGTGATAATTGTACTGTAGCGAATAAACTTACTCACGGTCTTTACCAATATTGTTTCCTTAGCTTTATCCTAGCCTATTTACTCAGGTTTTTGACTAGGGAAAATTCGGTGCCACCATTGACGTAATTTCCCCAGCAGAAATCCTCCTAACCCTTTTGTGTATTTTTCAAATTTGTAGTAAAATAAAATGTCGATTATATCCTGGGTGGCAAGATACTTGAGATAGGATACTCCTTGATCTATACGCACATCACTATATTCTAAATAAACTTTGCGACTGAGGCGATCGGATAAATTCCATTTTGGTTGAAAATATTCCTGCATCCTCTGTTGATAAGGGGCAAAACTACTCGATTTTCCCTGTAAATATTCTTCCATGTATTGACAAGCAATTTCGGCTCCTTTCATAGCATAGCGAATACCTTCCCCTCCTAAAAAGTTAACCGTAGAAACAGCATCACCAATCGCTATAATATTCGGTTCTTGATAATAAATATCTTGCAGATTGAGCGAATATTCTAAAATAGAACCATGGATGTCGATTATATCATATTTAGAGAGATTCATGTAGGTTTGAATAATTTGTGTAATATAACTTTTTAAAGGCTTAACTTCAGAAATATAAGGATGTTCTCCCTCTAACCAAGCAGCTCCTATTTTTAATTGCTGATTATCCATAGGAAAAATCCAACTATAACCTTTAGGACTCCATTTATGACCGAGAAAAAAAACTAAATTATCTTGATACTTTTGATAATCTACTTCTGGCACAGCAATTAAATATTCAATGCCCACTGCTTTTAAAAAATTAGGTTTTTCTCGTCTGTGTTTATACATAACTGCTCTAGCGTATCCCGTGGCATCAACCAATAAACGAGTATTAACTGTTTCGATTTTCTCGTCTTTTGATTTCAAGAAAACAGTTAGCTGATTCTCCGTTTGTTGATATTTCAGATAACGACAACCTAAACGAACTTCTCCCCCCCAACGCAGCACTTCCGCCGCTAAAAACTCTCGCAATTTGGCAAAATCAAAAACTACCCCTAAAGGTTGCGGTGATGACCAAAAATGATGTATGCTAGTGGAGATAATTTCGATATTTTTCCAAAACCTAGCCACCACGGTTTCGGGGAGATTGAATTGTTCTAAAATTTCTAGGGGAGAAGCGGCACTAGAAAAATTATTATCTTGCCAACTAGAATGTTGTTCCACCAAAAGAACACGATAACCTTTTTCACTTAATAATCTACCACAGTGACCTCCCGCTGGTCCGCCCCCAATAATTACGACATCATAATCCATGATTTACTCCCTCGCCTAATCTTGCTAACTTGCTTTTATTTTACCCTAAATGCCCTCTGTTAAACCCCAAACTGGTTAAGCTGTTGTGCATCTAAATTTGATAAGTAGCTGATTATAATTAAATTAAAAATGGATTTTGCCTTTAATCCCCCCTTGATCCCCCCTTGATAAGGGGGGTGCCGATAGGCGGGGGGATCCCCCTTGATCAGGGTAGGGCTGTTTCATTCTCCCATCAGAATATCAAAAGTAAAAGCGATCACTGTCAGGTAAAATGAGGAGTGACCGGCAACTTTTCAAATATATGTTGAGCTTAATAGAAAAACTAAAACAAGTCAAGGACTTTCGGAAAGATCAAGGAAAAAGACACCCTTTATGGATAGTATTAGTAGTAATAATACTGGGAACAATGCTAGGATACTCAGGTTATAGAGAACTAGGAGAGTTTGCTAAAAATAATCGGCACAGGCTCAGTAAAGAATTTAACATAATTCCAGAAATAGTCCCGTCCTATTCAACAATTAGAAGGGTAATGATGGGAGTTGACTGGCAGAGTTTGTTAAAAATGTTTAATGAATGGGCATTACAAGAATATGGACAAAGAGATGACATAAATTGGCTAGGGATGGATGGAAAAAGTCTCAAAAACAC
>NZ_JAPZQM010000077.1:0-1304 GCF_027530565.1 Microcystis sp. LE19-10.1B
GCTACACTATCAGTGGACCCGACACGGCTACGGCCACCATTCTTGACAATGATGGTAACTCAGCTAATAACAACTTGGTCGGGACAAGCTTTGCCGATGCCCTGGCTGGAGTGGGAGGTAATGACACCCTTAGCGGTTTAGAAGGTGATGATACCCTCGATGGTGGAGCGGGTAATGATAACCTGACAGGCGGTCTTGGCAAAGATACCCTAACGGGAAGCACGGGATTGGATACTTTGACCTACAATTCCCTCGGTGATTCGCTGCTGAGTGGCTTTGATGTTATTCAAGGCTACAGTGGCACGGGTGCTAGTCTTGATAGCATTAATGCCCCTGGGTCTATTGCGCCAATCACTTTGACCGCATCGAAAGGCACAGCTACTGCTTTAACCGAAGCGGCGATTCAGTTGGTCTTGACTAATGCGGCCTTTGCTGCTAACACGGCGGCGGCCTTTAACGTGACAGGTCAAAGTGGTACTTTTATCGCTCTCAATAATGGAGCGGCCGGTTTCCAAGCCGCTAGTGATGCGATCATTCAACTGAGTGGTTACAACATTGCTGCCGCCAGACCAGTGGTAGTGATCTAGATTGAGAGATCATTTAAGTTTGCCGGCAGTGGGAGAATCTTCTCCTACTGCCACTAGGGGTCTTTCAAAGCATAAGCTTCCTGTTGTTGTTCTGCGAAGCCTAAGAGGGGGGTGATTCGGTAGTAGCGATGGGGGCTTAATCCTTTGCTTTGCTGTGCATTGTAGTCATGGATAACTGGACTTCCTCCGTATAAACATACTAGCTATGGCTAAAAGTCTTACAGAGCCTGAGTTCAAGCAATAAAATACCAATGAACTACTGGATGCCAAATCCTGAAGTTCTTACGCAGATAGGGTTTGAGGCAAAAATTTTCAAATTTGACCCCTCGACCATTATAGCTTGTTTCGGGGCAGAAAACCAGCAAAAACATGGCTACAGAGGAAATCGCTTACTCTAGAGATTAATCACACTATCTGTTACAATCTGGTTAGCGATCACTATACAGCCAACTCTACGGAATCGCTCTACTCCAGATACAGTCAACGGTACAGACATTTTCAAGCGAAAAATGTACCCAGTAGCCTCTTTTCAATTTTTTCTGAGACGCTCCCTAAGGGTTTTGTTGATTTTTTAGTATTTATCGAAAATTTGGGTTAAAACCCCGTCCTTTTAGGACGGCTTTAAGCTACAATGGAAAAAGCGATAACCAAGCTAAAAACTGAACCTTGACAACAGATAGTAGGGGGTTTTGTTCAGAAAAGAATTCAAATTCGGCC
>NZ_JAPZQM010000456.1:0-2773 GCF_027530565.1 Microcystis sp. LE19-10.1B
ATTGTCCAGGCGCTCTCTTACTCGTTTAAAAGGAAGTTCTAAGTGAGCCTTCCAAAGAGTAAAAAGGGAGGATTGAACACCAATTCCAGAGAATAATTTCCCCGGGTCAATACCAATAGCAATCGGTTGGGTTTTACTATCGGAAGGTTCATCGATTAGCTGGACATAGAAAATATCTAAATCGTTGAATTTACCGATAGCTTTTCCTTCTTTAATCCACCGTCTGGCACGACTGGGTTTGGTGGGCATTAACGGTTTTCCCTCTTTTGAGATAACAGGAACTCTTGGCATGGAGATAATCCTTAAGAGTAAAGTTAAAGTCCCTTTCCGCAACACAATCAAGATGTCTTGTCTAACAACGCTTTACCAATAAAGCTTAGAGGTAATCCGAACTAGGGAAGTATTCGGAAGTCTGTGCCAGATTGTGTCTCGATGCGGTAGTCTCTACTTGCGTCGCCTAAATTGGTCTAGGCAAGCCCCGTCCCTTTTAGGGCGGGGTTAGTGACGGTTAGATTGTGGGGGTGAGTACGGGGGTTTTGTTTTGCCAGCTTTCCGGCCATTGGATCGCGTCGGCACTGAAGGCGAGGGGATCATTGGCTAGGGGAGAATGGAAGGGTTCTTCTACCAGCGCGAATTGGCCGTTATCGAAGGGAATTCCCGCTGCAGGGCGATCGAGGTAGAATCTCTCTCGGATTCCCCGTTCCGCTTGTTTTAAGGCCCGGTGGTGACAGTAGGGGTTATTGCCGCGGCGATCGAAGAAAACATGAGCAGTCCAACTACAACCACCGCGGCAGAGTTCGGCGAACTCGCAGGTTTTACAGAATCCCCAGAGATGATCGGTTCCCTTCGGGGTTCCCGCACCGAGGTTGAAGCGCAGTTCTTCGGCCTCTTCGATAATCTGGCGCAGGGAGCGATCGCGGATATTGCCCCCGGTATAGGCTGCGGTGGGAAGGGAGGGACAGCCTTTGATCGCTCCGTCGGCCTCGATACCCAGTGCCGCCAGTCCGGCACTACACCCCTGCCAGAATGTCCACGCATCCCCTCCCCGCAATAAACGTTCGTAGGGGCCGTAATAGCCGATATTGTTGCCCGGTTGTACGTCTACCCCCTCGCGTCGCGCTCGGTCGGTGACACGGGCGACCATCGGGTATAGTTCTAGGAGTTCGTAGGGTTGCAGGAGAATTTCCGAGTTATCGGCGGCGTTCCCCATCGGGACGGTTAACTGGATCTGCCAGGCAAATACGCCCGCATCGCGGATTTTTTCGTAGATTCGGGGAAATTCGGGAGCAGAAAGACGATTGATCTGGGTATTGCAACCGAAGGGGATACCGGCTTGTTTGAGGTGGCCCATGGTGCGGAAAGCCCATTGCCAAGAACCGGCTTTCCCCCGCAGGCGATCGTGGGTAGCCTCTAATCCGTCCACGGAGACGGAGACAACTTTGATCCCCGCGTCTTTCATCTTTTGGGCGGTGTCGAGGGTGATGCCGTAGCCGCCGGTGGTGACACCGCAGATCATGCCGGCGTCGGTAATCGCCCGGGCGATATTGAGCCAGTCTGGACGGAGGAAGGCTTCTCCCCCGATCAGGGTGACTTCTTTGATGCCCACTTCGGCCAGTTGACGGACGAGATCGATCGCTTCTTCGGTGCTGAGTTCGTGGCTACGGGTATGGCCGGCGCGGGAACCGCAATGCTGACAGGCGAGGTTACATTTTAGGGTAATTTCCCACACGGCGTAGCTGATGCGACGGTATTCGGTCATTGGAATTATCCTCGATTTAGGCGTAGTAAGTACGACCGCCACCGCCACCGCTGGTCGAGCCGTATACTTGTTGCATCCGTCCCCCGATGATCGCTTTTAAGTCTTCTTCGGTTAGGGTTTTGAGTTCGTCATCGTTAGCGATTTCGTCCAAAACCTTTAAACGAAAATCGGGATCGGTTGCTAGTTTTTCGGTAAAATTCGGGGTGCGATCAAAAGACATGATTAGCTCCTTACTAGGTTTAATACTCGATAAAATTTATGCGTCGGTTGGAATTATAAATCCACGAAACTATCTGCCGGTAATCCGTACATCGGTCGAACGATTCTGTCGTCCTATAGTAGATCGCGATTTGCTGGCCCACCATACAACATTATGGGACCCCGAAAACTGCCGATAAATCCACCTGCGACCGCCGCTAAATCTTCCTCGCTTAAATCTTTAATTTCTTCATCGGGGCGATCAGACTCTAGAATTCGTGTGGTGTATTCCTCGAATTCCTGTGGTGTGAAATCGAACCCCGCAGCTTTGACGATCTCGCTGCATTCTTCTTTGCTATTCACCGATTGGATTCGGGAACGGAAGGATTGATCGGAGGCGACTTTTTGATAAAAAGCGTGAACTTGTTCGAGAGCCATAAGTTAACTCCTGTTAGAATTTGAGAGTGATGGGAGGATACGGTGGGTAGATAAGCTGTTCAGCATTTAAATTGCTTGTGGAGATGAGGCACTCTTGCAAGAGGCAACACCCCCCAACTCCCGCGACGGGGGAGATTCAACTAATCTTCCGTCATCAAAAAACCACTAAGCTTCATACCGGCAATTATACGACGAGTATCAAGCGCGCCTTCGACCGCTACTTTAATCAGGCTTATCCTGGCTCTTCGTTACCCTTTATGCTAAATCAACATACAAGATGCCAAGATAACATACTTCTAACCCAAAAATTCCGAAAGTTTCTCAAGCCATAGCCTCTCCGTTTTATTAGTTTAAGTTTATTGTTGATTCCCTCGACCA
>NZ_JAPZQM010000460.1:0-3844 GCF_027530565.1 Microcystis sp. LE19-10.1B
TTAGTATTACACTTAAAAAGAATCGAAAACAAAAAAGGGTCTGAAATCAACGAAGGTCAAGCTATAATTGAGGATTGCTCTCTCCAAAATAAAGTTTTTACTGGGGATGCTTTACACTGTCAGAAAAAAACAATCAGCTTAATAGCCAAGACTAAAAATGATTATGTTATCACCGTTAAAGGAAATCAGAAAAATCTTTATAAGCGAATACAAGAGGTTCTTCGTTACTTGGTATGGTTCGCTCAGGGGGCAGAAATCGGCTAAATCCTTATCTGGCAAGAGACTTAATTGATTAGTTCGTTCTAGATTGAAAACAATTGGCAAAAATCGAAGCAATGTCTTTCTATATAAGGGTTTCATCCCTTATAACCCCCGTCCATTGCATAACAAAAACCGAAGAACCATACAAGACCTGAGTAATTCCTCAAAGCCAGACAGTTGTTTTCTTGAACAAGACAATAGTCATGGATGAAAAATATCAAGAAAAATAGAAGTTTTTAAAGTGAGGAAAAATGAAAGACAAGGGTTTGAAAATCTGCGAAGACTTATTAAAGTAGAAAGAAAGGGTAGTCGCGGGGATAAAACCTATGAATAAACTGCTTACTATATCAGTAGCCTAACCGAATCCGCCCAAGTATTTGCTAAAATTATTCGAGGACATTGGAAAATAGAAAATCAGTTACATTGGGTAAAAGATGTAATTTTTGAGGAAGATAAAAGCGAGATAAGTGATTTTCAAGCGGCCAGCAATTGGTCAATTCTCACAACTATAGGATTGAATCTTTTCAGAGGTTTGGGTTTTCTCTCAATAACAGAGGGACAGAGGTGGTTAGCTGAACGTTGGGAAAAACTGATAGTTTTATCGACGTAAGAAGCAGAAAAATTAGCTAAGTTAACAGGATGTACTCTCAGGAAATTTCAAGAGAGATAGGCTTTTAGTAGCTTGGGAACAAGCTTTATCAATTTATTCATAATAAATATTGGCAGAGGATTAAAGATTAGTTATTGTGACTAACTCTTTTGGTTAGAGAAAGATAAACTTGAGAATTTTCATTCAAATTTATTGACTCAAAATCCGCTGTACTTAATTTAAATGAATCAACCCTAGGGGCAGGGGGGATCGAACCTATAATCCATTTTTAATTTGATTATAACCAACTACTTAGAAGTTAGCCAAGGGAGTCTCAATGAGAGGTAATCCCGATCTGAAAATCCCTAAAACCCCACACCCCACTTCATAATTCATAATTCATAATTCATAATTCCCATGTAGTCTTAACGGGTTACTCCATCCACCACCGGACGGACATCGCTGCCCTCAAAATAGCCGGGGTTGCCTGTCCAGTTGAAATCCGACACGCGGATGTTGAGTATTCCCAACTGCAGCACCGGGTTATAGCGCAAAATTAAACTATAGGTGCGACGACTCCATTCGAGAAAATATTCTGTACTGATTTCCTTCGCTTGATCGATACTATAAATACTCTGGAAACCCACGCGAATCGGACCATATACCTGTTGAGTTATACCATAGGACATTGTTTGTTGATCAACAAAGCGATCGAAGAAAAAGGGTGATTGTCCGTTAACCAAACCCTGACTAAAACTGAGATTAAACCCGGTATAGTCGAAAAAATTGCGGGAAAAACGCCCAAACTGTCCTAATAATCCCACGGTTCCCGTGACGGAATTTTGCGTCTCTCCATTAGTGTAATAACTGGTGACACCAGTGACACCAGTGACAATAGCAATATAGGGTTGAACGGGAAGAGGAGAAAATCTTAAACCTTGGTCGGGAGTCGGTGGTAAAGTAAGGGCAGACCAGAGTAAAAAACTGCGATTGAGGGAGACAGCGCCCTGAAAACGGCTTAAATTAGTAACATTATCCGTTGCATTGGCCGCTAAGAGATTACTGCGATCGGTGGGTGCGTTAATATTCTGTAGAGAAGCTTGATAACTGAGTCTAATATCCGTATTCGGGACGACAATCACCGGTGAGGTCAAAATTGCCCCAAAACTGCTATTAACCGTCTGAAACCCTAAAGAACCGTTAAAAAGACGCTCGCGATAATTGTACTCCACATTGAGCAGATAGGGATCCTGCAACTGTCCGATCGTCTGTTGAAAGCGAATTTTAGAACGAACACTATTTTCGATCTGTTCCAAATCTAAATTAGAAAAAGAAGCTGTCGCTTGCAAAAACGAGCGCTCGCCAAAATTAGTGGCAAAATTGCCCAATAAACCAAAAGCTTTCGGACTAAGGGCCGAAACTTCCCCACCTCCGGGGTTAGCTGAGGGAAAAGCATCGGGATTAAGGACTTTTTGAATTAAATATTGCGGTGTCAACTCAAAAATAGTCTTCGGTGTCTCCACTAAAGTTAGGGGACTTTCTACGAAAAATCCGCCCCGATCCTCCCCATCATAGCCCGGGGCAATTAAAAAAGGACGACGACGACGGCGATCGAAAGTGAGACTATTAATAAAAGTGGGTGCCACTACCCGTTGATCGAAAACCAACTGGGAATTACTCATCCGTAACTCATCGGTAAAGGGGCCGGTACTGCGAAAAGTGGCGGAATTGGCCCGAACTTCCAACTCAGGGGGGGAAAAAGGGTCATTCGTCAGACGCACATTAGTGGCATTCCACACCTTACCATCAAAATTCAAGCGTTCGGCCTGAAAACGGACGCGATTAATCGTTCCCCCCGACGGACTACTAATATTCTGTCGATCGCGCCGACTGGGATCCTGTCCCCCGACGACAAATTGAAAACCCTCTCCCGTAGTGATTCTCTGCAAGGGTTGATTTAATGCCAAACGATCGGTTAGGGTTGCAAAAGAACTACCGGCCCCCACATCCGTGGGCAGCGTTTGCCCTAAATCCCTAGCGGTGCTGGGTTGAAAAATCTCCCCATTAGCATTAAATACCACACCGCTATCCTGGACGAAATAATATTCAAAGCGATCGCCGCGCAGGATTTGATCTCCCCGGGTTAGGATCACCTGGCCCTCCGCTACCGCTAACTTTTCGGGAAGATTAATCTGTAAGCGATCGGCCGTTAGTACACTTTCGGCAAAACGCAGGGTGACATTACCTCTAGCGGTGATAATCTGCCGATTTTGGTCAAATTCCTGCTCATCGGCCACTAATTCCATGGGTCTTTCCCCTTCTGGATTAGCGGTCTGAGCTAGGCTGTTATTGAGGGAAATCAAGTATTCTTGGCTGGTTTTTTCGCCTTTTTTCCTCACTAATAGCCGAGTTGAGCCATTTTTCTGGTTAAGAGCTTTTTGATTTAATCCTGAAACTATCTCGGTTTCGGGATTAATGGTGACACCAACGGCTGCGGGGGGTGGAGAATTCTGAACAGAAAGGGGTGTTCCTAAAGTTGCCGCATCACCCGCACTGCTAGGTAAAGGTTCCAAGGGAATACCCTCATCGGGAACCAAGGGTTTTACCTCGACGGTTTCCGGGGGTGGAGTGACGGTGAGGGGAATAGAAACGCTCTCTGCTGAAGGCTTTTTTGCTTCTAGAGGTGCTGGGGTGACAGGGAGGGAAACTACAGACGTGGGACTATTTTCCGAAACTTGGCGCTCCTCCGTTTCCGGTTCAGCTACAGTATTAATCAGGGCAGGTGGTTCAACAGCTAAGAGAAAAAAAGACATGACTGCACGAGTCGGCGATCAAAATAGAGGACGAGCGAACCTCATTGACATCCTCGCCGCCCTAAAAGTGCGGCGATTCCTAAACCTCACGATTTAAGTTTCTGCTTCCACCACCGTCGCATACCACAGTTAAAAAACCATGTACTGTCTTACACAGAGTCCACAGACTTTCGCCCCATTT